>NZ_JBXASW010000048.1:0-48751 GCF_058809745.1 Variovorax sp. MPBD4-3 | reverse complement strand
GGCTGCGCCGAGGAGCGCAGACGCAGGCGGGATCAGGGCCGCAGCTGTTTGAGCGAAGCGAGTTCTGCGGACCCCCGTCGGAGTCGAGCACCGCAGGTTGCCCGCAGCGAAGCGAAGGGACGCAGACAGCAGGGTCGCCTTTTCTTTGGCTACTTTCTTTTGGCGAAGCAAAAGAAAGTAGCTCGCCCGCCGGGGCGAGACCCGGCCCCGGGAAGAAACCAACCAGCAAGCAGGCAAACGGTTCAAACCGCCTCCTCCTCGACCACGCGCCGCGTATTCCCCCCACCCAGCCGGTCGAACGCAAGATAGATCACCGGCGTGGTGAACAACGTGAGCAGCTGGCTCACGATCAGGCCGCCGAAAATGGCCAGGCCCAGCGGGCGCCGCAGCTCGGCGCCGTCGCCGAAGCTCAGCATCAGCGGCACGGCGGCGAACAGCGCGGCCAGCGTGGTCATGAGAATGGGCCGCAAGCGCAGCAGCGCCGCCTGGTGGATCGCCTCGCGCGCGGACTTGCCCTGGTTGCGCTCGGCGTCGATGGCGAAGTCGATCATCATGATCGCGTTCTTCTTGACGATGCCGATCAGCAGGATGATGCCGATGATGCCGATCACCCCCAGGTCGTTGCCGGTGATCATGAGCGCCAGCAGCGCACCCACGCCAGCCGAGGGCAGCGTCGAAAGAATGGTGAGCGGATGCACGTAGCTTTCATACAGCACGCCCAGCACGATGTAGACGCACACCACCGCCGCCAGAATGAGCCAGAGCTGGTTCGACAGCGAACGCTCGTACGCGCCCGAGGCGCCCAGGAAGCTCATGGTGATGCTGCTGGGCAACCCGATTTCCTTGGCCGCCGCGCGGATGGCGTCGACCGAGGAGCCGAGCGACACGCCCGGCGCGGTGTCGAAGTTCAGCGTGCTGGCCGGGTACTGCGCCACGTGCGTGATCTGCAGCGGCGCCTGCTGCTCGCTGATGTTGGCAATGGCCGAAAGCGGCGTGGCCGTGCCCGAGCCGGCAATCAGGCTGAGCTGGCCCAGGCTCTGCGGCGTGTTCACCATGCCCGGCATGGCCTCGAGGATCACCCGGTACTGGTTGGTCTCGGTGAAGATGGTCGAGACGATGCGCTGGCCGAAGGCGCTGTAGAGCGCGTCGTCCACCGTGCTCGCGGTGATCGACAGTCGCGCGGCCGTGTCGCGGTTCACGTTCACGAAGGCCGCCAGGCCCTGCGCGCCCGCGTCGCTGCTCACGTTGCGCACCTTGTCGGAGGTCTGCAGCCGCGCCACCAGCTTCGTCATCCATTGGGTGATGGCGGCGCTGTCCACGCCTTCGAGCGACACGCGGTATTCGGTCGGGCCGGTCTCGGCGTCGATGGTCAGGTCTTGCGTGGGCTGCAGGTAGAGCGTGACGCCGGCCACGCCGCGCACGCGCTCGCGCAGCCGGTCCATGATCTTCTGCTGGTTGTCGTGGCCGGGCTTCAGGTTGATCAGCATGCTGCCGGTGTGCAGCATGGTGTTGTTGGCCGCGTCCACGCCCACGAAGGAGCTGAGGTTCTCCACGTCGGCGTCTTCGAGGATGGCATGCGCCGCCTGCTGCTGCAGCTGCGCCATGCGGTCGAAGGACACGTCCTGCGCGGCCTGGATGCGCGCCTGCAGCTGCCCGGTGTCCTGCGTCGGGAACAGGCCCTTCGGAATCGAGAGGTACAGCACCACCGTGAGCACCATGGTGAGCAGCGCGACCAGCAGCGTGAGCGGCTGGTGGTCGATCACCCAGTGCAGCGAGCGGTCGTAGCGCACCATCACGCCGTCGAAGAAGCGCTGCGCCCGCGCGCCGAGGCCCTGGCTGGCGGTGTCGCGCTTCGGCTCGTGCTTGAGCCAGCGCGCCGACATCATCGGCACCAGCGTGAGCGACACCACGGCCGAAATCAGGATGGTGATGGCCAGCGTCACCGCGAACTCGCGGAACAGCCGGCCCACCACGTCGCCCATGAACAGCAGCGGAATCAGCACCGCGATGAGCGACACCGTCAGCGAGATGATGGTGAAGCCGATCTGCGTGGCGCCCTTGAAGGCGGCCTGCAGCGGTTTTTCGCCCTCCTCGATGTAGCGCGCGATGTTCTCGATCATCACGATCGCGTCGTCCACCACGAAGCCGGTGGCGATGGTCAGCGCCATCAGGCTCAGGTTGTTCAGGCTGTAGCCCAGCAGGTACATCAGCCCGAAGGTGCCGATGAGCGAAATGGGCACCGCGATGCTGGCGATGACGGTGGCGCGCAGGCTGCCCAGGAAGGCGAAGATCACCAGCACCACCAGCACCACGGCCAGCACCAGCTCCATCTCGACGTGCTCCACCGACGCGCGGATGCCGGCCGTGCGGTCGCTCAGCACGGAGATGTTCAGCCCGGTGGGCAGGCCGGCCTGCAGCTCCGGCAGCTGCGCCTTGATGGCGTCGACCGTGGCGATCACGTTGGCGCCGGGCTGGCGCTGCACGTTCATGATGATGGCCGGGGTCAGCCTGGTGCTGCCGTCGACCTTGCTGCCGGCCCAGGCGCTGAGCTGGGTGTTCTCGGCGCTGTTGACCACCTGGGCCACGTCGACCATGCGGATCGGCGCGCCGTTCTTGTACGAGACGATGAGGTTCTTGTAGTCCTCGACCGTGAGCAGCTGGTCGTTCGAGTTGATGGTGTAGGAGCGCTTGGGGCCGTCGAAGCTGCCCTTGGCGCCGTTGGAGTTGGCCGCCGCGATGGCGGTGCGCAGCGTGTCCAGCCCGATGCCGTTGGTGGCCAGCGCCTGCGTGTTGGCCTGGATGCGCACCGCCGGGCGCTGCCCGCCGCTCAGCGACACCAGCCCCACGCCGGAGACCTGGCTGATCTTCTGCGCGAGCCGGGTGTTGACCAGGTTCTGCACCTCGGTGAGCGGCAGCGTGTCTGATGTGATGGACAGCGTGAGCACCGGCGCGTCGGCCGGGTTGACCTTGGCGTACACCGGCGGCGCCGGCAGGTCGGCCGGCAGCAGCGAGCCGCCGGCGTTGATGGCGGCCTGCACCTCCTGTTCGGCCACGTCCAGCGTCTGGCCGAGCGAGAACTGCAGCGTGATGATCGACACGCCGGCCGCGCTGGTGGAGCTCATGCGGTCGAGCCCCGACATCTGGCCGAACTGGCGTTCCAGCGGCGCGGTGACGGTGTTGCTCATGACCTCGGGGCTGCCCCCGGGGTAGAGCGTCTGCACCTGGATGGTCGGGTAGTCGACCTGAGGCAGGGCCGACAGCGGCAGGAAGCGGAACGCCACCAGGCCGGCCAGCACGATGGCGACCATCAGCAGCGAAGTCGCCACCGGTCGAAGAATGAACGGGCGTGAGGGACTCATCGGTCGCGGCGCTTGCGGTCGGTCTGTCTGTCTGTCTGGAGCGCTATCGGTCAGCGCATCGTGCCGCCGGGCGCGGCGGGCGGCGTGCCCGGCTGCACCGCGGGCGCGGCCGGAGGCACAGATGGGGTGGCCGAGTCGGTTGAAGCCGGCCGCTGCCGCGTGCCCGCGCCTTCCGCGCCGCCTGCGCCGCCCGCGCCGCCCGCGCCACCTTCTCGCCGGCCACCTCCGCCAGCACCGCCGCGCTCGCCGCGATGCCCGCGGCGCTCCCCGGAGGCCGCGCCCGCCGGCGGTGCCGCCGGCCGGTCGACCGTGGTCTGCACCCGCGCGCCGTCCTTCAGGCGGTCGCCGCCCTCGGTCACGACCTGCTCGCCGGCCGCGAGGCCGGAGGTGATCGCGACGTTGTCGACGCTCGACTCGCCGCGCGTCACCGTGCGCTGCGCCACGGTGCTGTCGTCCTTCAGCACGTACACGTAGTCGCCGTTGGGCCCGTGGCGCAATGCCGTCACCGGCACCACCACCGCGCCGCTCACGGTGCGCAGCAGCAGCCGCAGGTTGACGAACTGGTTAGGGAACAGCGCGTTGTCGGCATTGGAGAAGCGGGCCTTGGCCTTGACGGTGCCGGTCGCGGTGTCGACCAGGTTGTCGAGCGTGGCGAAGGTGCCGGTGGCGAGCCTGCGCGTGCGCGTGCGGTCGAAGGCGGTGGCGTCGAGCTTCGCGCCCTGGGCCAGGCGGTCCTGCACTTCGGGCACGCGGTCTTGCGGTATCGCGAATTCGACGTCGATCGGCGCGATCTGTGTGATGGTGGCGATGCCGTTGGTGGCGCCGGTCGAGATGTAGTTGCCCGCGTCCACCGGCCGCAGGCCGATGCGCCCGCTCACCGGCGCGGTGATGCGGCTCCAGTTGAGGTTGAGCTTCGCGGTGTTCTCGTTGGCGCGGTCGATGGCCACGGTGCCTTCGAGCTGCTTGACCAGCGCGGCCTGGGTGTCGACGTCCTGCCGCGCGATGGAATCCTGCCCGAGCAGGGTCTGGTAGCGCGACAGCGTGACGCGCGCCGCCGCCAGCTGGGCCTCGTCACGCTGGCGAGCGCCGCTGGCCTGCGCCAGCGCGTTCTGGAACGGCTGCGGATCGATGGTGGCCAGCACGTCGCCCTTCCTGACCATCTGCCCTTCCTGGAAGAGCACCGCGGTGAGCACGCCCGACACCTGGGGCTGCACCACCACGTTGGCCAGCGGCGTGACCGTGCCCAGCGCCTCGAGCTGCACCGGGATGTCGGCCTGCCTGGCCGTCGCGATGCCGACCGTGCTGACGGCCGCGCCGCCGGGGCCGCCGGGACCGCCGCCGCCGCGTGCACCCGGGCCACCCGCGCCGCCCGGGCGCCCGCCCGGGGCCGCGCCCGGCGCACCCGCGGGCGTCTTCGCGCGCTGGATCAGGTACCACGCGCCGCCCCCCAGGGCCGCGAGCAACAGCAGCGTCAGCAACGCCCCGACCCAGCGACGCCTGCGCACCTGTGGATGTGTGGGAGACACGTTGGCGGGCAGGGGCTCGGGTGGTTTTTCTTGTTCCATGGGCTGTGCGTGCGAAGGGGGCGAGGTTCGACCTAGAGTACAGCGCGGAATGGTAGCCGCGGAGTTTGCTGCGCCGTAAAGCGTCGGTAAAGCTGCCGCCCGTGCCGCAGTTCACGCCCGCCTGGCGCAGTTCGCGCCGCCGCCCGGCATTTCGTCGCACGCCGGTGGCCGGCAGGGGTCGGGCCCGGCAAAGTCCGCTCCATCGATTCTTCTCCCGCCCTTCGGCTTTTCTTCATCTTTCAACGGAGCGCCACCATGCTGATGCAAGTCATCCTCCATACGCCCAAGTGGGTGTTCGCCGTTTTCTTCCTCCTGCTCTGGCTCGGCGCCAGGCAGCTCCTCACCAACGAAGTGAGCCTGTCCCGGGTCACGCTGATGCCCGTCGCCATGGGCGGCCTGTCGCTTTACGGCGTGATCTCGGTCTTCGGCGAATCATTTGGCGCGCTGCTTGGCTGGGCCCTGGCCGCTGCCGTGCTGCTGGCGCTGGTGCTGCAGCGCCCGCTGCCCGCGGCCACCCGCTACGACGCCGCCGAGCGCCGCTTCCACGTGGCCGGCAGCCCGGTGCCGCTGATGCTCATGATGGGCATCTTCCTGACCAAGTACGTGGTGGGCGCGGCCCTGGCCATGCACCCCGAGCTGGGCCACCAGGCCGCCTTCGGCATCGTGGTGCCGACGCTGTACGGTGCCTTCACCGGCGTCTTAGTGGCCCGCGCGGCACGCCTGTGGAAGCTCGCCATCCGTACTGACGCCATGTCGGCCGGCGTGCGCGCCGCCTAATATCGGCAACCGGCCCCAAGGAACTGCCACCATGAACGCGCTCTTGCTCATTCTCAAGATCTCCGTCACGGTGGTGCTCGTCGCCTCCATCGCCGAAGCGATGGTGCTTTCCCTGCGCAACGGCTGGCGCAGCTACGACTGGAAGGCGTCCGGCGTCTCGGTGGTCGACTTCCTGGTTCGCGAATACCCGCTGCGCTGGCTGTTGCCGCTGGCCTTCTGGACCGGCGCCATGGACTGGTTCTACGCCCACCGCCTGTTCACGCTGCCGATGGACCACTGGACCGGCTGGGCCGCCTGCTTCATCGGCCAGGAGTTCTGCTATTACTGGTACCACCGCGCGGCGCACCGGGTGCGCTGGTTCTGGTGCACCCATGCCATCCACCATTCGCCGAACCAGCTGAACCTGTCGGCCGCCTACCGCTTCGGCTGGACCGGCCGCCTCACAGGCACCCTGGCCTTCTTCATGCTGGCCCCGCTGCTGGGCATGCCGCCGAAGGTGATCCTGCTGATGCTCACGCTGAACCTGCTGTACCAGTTCTGGATCCACGCGACATGGATTCCGCGCCTCGGCCCGCTGGAATGGTTTCTGAACACGCCCTCGGCACACCGCGTGCACCATGCCTCGAACCTGGAATACCTCGACGGCAACTACGGCGGCGTGCTGATCGTGTTCGACCGGCTGTTCGGCACCTACATTCCAGAGCGCGCCGACCTGCCCTGCCGCTACGGGCTGGTGAACCCGATCACCACGAACAACATCTTCGAGATCGAGTTCACGCACTGGCGCTCGCTGTTCCGCGACCTGGCCTCGGCGCGATCGGTGCGCGCCTTCGTGGGCTATCTCGTGAAGCCGCCGGGCTGGAAGCCCGACGGCCCCGGCGACACCACGGAAGAACTGAGGCAGCGCGCGGCCCTGCAGGCAACGCCTCCGGCCCCGTCGGCCACCCCTGATTTCATTCCTGTCCAGTACAACAAGGAGCTGTCATGAATCCCTCCTCCGACAACACCCGGCCCTCCGACGTCGAACGCCTCGCCCGCCGCCGGGCCGGCGCCAAGATGGGCTGGTACATCCACGCTTTCGTCTACGTGCTGGTGAATGTGGGCCTGGTCACGATCTCGGCCGCCAACGGGCGCAGCTGGGCCATGTATCCGCTCATGGGCTGGGGCCTGGGGCTGCTGATCCACGGCGCGGTGGTCTGGTTCATCGCGCCCGGCGGCGGCTTCTACGACCGCCTGGTGGAACGCGAGCGCCGCGCGCTGGGCGCCGGGGACCGCGGGTGAGCCTGGAGCAGGCCCCGCCACTTCCCCGGTTCGGGTCGGCAAACCTGCGGGACATGCTCCGGCATGGCCTGATCACCGCCGTCTTCTGCTGCCTCATTGCCACGGCGCTCACCATCACCGAAGGCGGCGGATGGGCCGCGCACCTGGTCTATTCGCTGTCGATCGGCACGGTGAGCTGGCTGTTCATCGACTGCGGCCGGCTTCTCCTCACCGGGCACCATGAAATCCACTGGCCCGGCGGCCCCTGGGGCCTCCTGCTGGTGGTGGCGGGCGTGTTCGTCGGCTTTTTCGTCGGCAACCTCATCGGCGACGCATGGGTCGGCGCGCCTGCGTTCGACTTTCTCGACATCCGGGGCCACAAGCTGGCCACCGCCGCCGTCATCACCATCGTCGCCACGGTCTGCATGTGCTTCTTCTTCTACAGCCTCGGCAAGAGCAAGCACATGCAAAGCCAGATCGAGGTGGCCCAGCGCAACGCCACCGAGGCACGGCTCAAGCTGCTCGAAACGCAGCTGGAGCCGCACATGCTGTTCAACACCCTGGCCAACCTGCGGGTGCTGATCACCGTCGACCCGGCGCGCGCCGTGGCCATGCTCGACCGGCTCAACAGCTACCTGCGCATGACGCTCAGCGGCTCGAGGGCGCTGTCGCATCCGCTGTCGGCAGAATTCGAGCGGCTGGCCGACTACCTCGAACTGATGTCGGTGCGCATGGGCGAGCGCCTGCGCTACACGCTCGACCTGCCCGAAGCACTGCGCGACGTTCCCGTGCCGCCGCTGCTGCTGCAGCCGCTGGTCGAGAACAGCATCCGACACGGGCTCGAGCCCAAGGTGGAAGGCGGGGAAATCACCGTGCGTGCGCGCCAGGACGCAGGCCAGCTGGTCATCGAAGTGATCGACACCGGCGTCGGCCTCGATGGCGCGCCGCCCTCCGAGGGCAGCAGTTTCGGGCTGGAGCAGGTGCGCGAGCGGCTGGCCACCGTGTATGGCGCGCAAGGCGCCCTTCGCCTGGCGCCCGGCGGCACCGGCGGCACCTGCGCAACTTTGAATTTCCCCCTGCCCGTTTGAGATTCCAGGATGACCCCGACAGCCCTCATTGCCGAAGACGAGCCCCTGCTCGCACAAGCCCTCAAGGCCGAACTGGCCGCCGCCTGGCCCGAACTGCAGGTCGTCGCCATCGCGGGAGACGGCCGCAGCGCCGTGCGCGAGGCGCTGCGCCTGCTGCCGCAGGTGCTGTTCTTCGACATCCGCATGCCAGGGCTGGACGGCCTGGGCGCCGTGGCCGAGCTGGCCGACTGCTGGCCCGCCGACCAGGCGCCAATGCCGCAGCTGGTGTTCGTCACGGCCTATGACGAATACGCCGCGCGCGCCTTCGAGGCCCAGGCGATCGACTACGTGCTCAAGCCGGTGCAGCCGCAGCGGCTTCGCAAGACCGTGGCCCGGCTGCAGCAGGCGCTGGCCGCCCGCCAGCCCGCGGCCACGCCCGCCGTGGCCGACGAGGCCCTCGAGCGCACCCTCGCCCAATGGCGCCAGGTGCTGAGCGCCGCGGGCGCGGGCGCCGAAGCCGTCGCACCGCCGGCCGCCCCGCTGCGCATGATCGCCGCCAGCGACGCCGGCGGCAGCACCGTGCGCATGGTGCCCATCGACGAGGTTCTGTATTTCGAAGCCGCAGACAAATACCTGCGCGTGCTGACCGCCACGCACGAATACCTGATCCGCACGCCGCTGAAGCAGCTGCTGCCCCAGCTCGACGCCGACACCTTCTGGCAGGTGCACCGGGCGGTGGTGGTGCGCAGCGCGGCCATCGAGTCGGTGCACCGCGACGAGGCCGGCAAGATGCACCTCATGCTGCGCGGGCGCGCCGAGAAGATCCCGGTCAGCCGCCTTTATGCCCACCTGTTTCGCGCCATGTGAAAAACCGGCTTCCGCCGCACCCATGAAAAAAACCGGCCCTCGCGAGGGCCGGTTTTTCATTCAGTCACAAAAGCCGTTGCAAATTAGCGCCAGTGGCCATGACCGCGGTAGTAGCCACGACTGTAGTAGCGCGGGCCGTAATAGGCCGGCGGGCCGTAGTAGACCGGGGCCGGACGGTAATACACCGGCGGCGGGTTGTAGTAGACCGGCGCCGGCGGCGCGTAGTAGACGGGTGCCGGCGGCACGTACACAGGGGCCGGAGCCGGGTAATAGCCCGGGTTGCCCACGCCGACAGCCACGCCTGGCACGCCGACGCCGATCGACCAGCTCACGTCGCTGCGAGCGCTGGCCGAGGTGGCCGCAAACAGTGCACCGGCTGCCACGACACCTGCGGCGGCCCATTTGAAGAAAGTAGAACGTGTGAGGCTCATGATGTGGACTCCTTGTTTGGGGCGCTGCGTTCGGGTCTGAACCGCCCATGTACGTATTGAACGCGGCAAATGCAAACGGGGTGCACCCACCAATGTGAAGAGAGTTGCCAAAGGTAACGCCCAAAGGGCGCCCTCTAGAATGCCGCAATGACCTCCCCGACCGACAAAAACGGCGCCAAAACGACCGCTGCACCGAGCAATTTCCTGCGCCACGTGATCGAGAACGACCTCGCACAGGGCGCCTACGCAGGCCGCAAGTGGGGCGGATCGCCCGGCAGCGCCGCCCACCACGCCCAGGGCATGGCCGATCCGGCCAAGGTGCGCATGCGCTTCCCGCCCGAACCCAACGGCTACCTGCACATCGGCCACGCCAAGAGCATCTGGCTCAACTTCGAGCTGGCCAAGGAATACGGCGGCGTGTGCCACCTGCGCTTCGACGACACCAACCCCGAGAAGGAAGACCAGGAATACGTCGACTCCATCCGCGACGCGGTGAAATGGCTCGGCTACGAAACCTACCTGGCCGACCGCCCCAGCGCGCCCGGCACGCTGCAGGAGCACGAGTACTTCGCGAGCAACTACTTCGACTTCATGTACGAGGCCGCCGAATACCTCATCGGCGCCGGCCTCGCCTACGTGGACGAGCAGACTGCCGACGAAGTGCGCGCGAACCGCGGCGACTTCAACACGCCCGGCACCGACAGCCCCTTCCGCACCCGCACGCCCGAGGAAAACCTGGCGCGCTTCCGTGCCATGCGCGACGGCCAGGTCGCCGACGGCGCCGCCATCCTGCGCGCCAAGATCGACATGGCCAGCACCAACATCAACATGCGCGACCCCGCGCTGTACCGCGTGCGCCGTGCCCATCACCACAACACCGGCGACAAGTGGTGCATCTACCCGATGTACACCTACGCGCACCCCATCGAAGACGCGCTGGAGCAGATCACCCACAGCATCTGCACGCTCGAGTTCGAAGACCAGCGCCCCTTCTACGACTGGCTGCTCGACCGCCTCGCCGAAGGCGGCCTCGTCGCCAGCCCGCACCCGCGCCAATATGAATTCGCGCGCCTCAACGTCACCCACGTGATGACCAGCAAGCGCAAGCTGCGCCAGTTGGTCGAGGAGAAATACGTCGACGGCTGGGACGACCCGCGCATGCCCACCATCGCCGGCCTGCGCCGCCGCGGCTACACGCCCGAAGCGCTGCGCCTGTTCTGCGAACGCAGCGGCACCACCAAGTCGGGCGGCTGGATCGACTACGCCAGCCTCGAGGCCGCGCTGCGCGACACCCTCGACCCCGTCGCTCCGCGCGCCATGGCCGTGCTCGACCCGGTCAAGCTCGTCATCACCAACTGGGGCGAGCTGATGGGCGGCGACGACTCGCTCGACGAATGCTCGGCCCCCGTGCATCCGCACCACCCCGAAATGGGCAAGCGCGAATTCAAGCTCGGCCGCGAAGTGTGGATCGAGCGCAGCGACTACGAAGAAGTGCAGCCCAAGGGCTTCTTCCGCCTGTTCCCCGGCAACAAGGTGCGGCTGAAGTACGGCCACGTCATCGAATGCACCGGCGGCACCAAGGACGCCGACGGCAAGCTCGTCGAAGTGCAGGCCACGCTGGTGCCCGACACCAAGAGCGGCTCGCCCGGCGCGGACGCGATCAAGGTGAAGGGCAACATCACCTGGGTGGCCGCCGCCGATGCGGTGCAGGCCGAAGTGCGGCTGTACGAACGGCTCTTCGCGGAAGCCAACCCCGGCAGCGGCGAGCTGCTGGACGAACTGAACAAGGCCAGCCTGGAAGTGTGCTCGGCGTTCGTCGAGCCCTCGCTGGCAAAGGCCGAGCCGGGCGTCGGCATCCAGTTCGAGCGGCACGGGTACTTCGTGCGCGATTCGAAGGGCGGCGCCGACGGCAAGCTGGTGTTCAACCGCGCAGCGGGCATGCGGGACAGCTGGGGCAAATAAGTCGGCCCGCTGACCTCCAAGGCGAAAGCCGGGGCCTCGATGGCTCCGGCTTTTTTTCTTTTGTCAGTACGCGCCCGGCCGCTTGTAGACCACGCCCAGCACCGCGCTGTTCTCGTCCGTGGTGCAAACGGCGGGCCGCGCTTGCGGCCCGACCTTCAGGTTGATCGTGTAGACCCCGTCGCGCGGCGTCGAACCGCTGTCCACCACGATGCTGGCCGGTGGCACCCGCAATTCACGCGCGGCGGCGGCAACGCAATTCTTGACGCTCGCCTCGGGCGCGCCGCCGACGCGCAGGGACGTGCTGCTGCAGGCCGCCATCAGAAAACCCGCCGCCGCCACGCAAGCGAGATGAATAGAGCTTCGCATCGTCATTTCCGGGTTCTCCTTGGTGATGAACCCATTGGAGCCACCCACCGCGGCGAATGTTGCAGGACAGACCCGGGCTATCCTGTCGGCTCATGAACCTTCCGAGCCCTTCTTCCCGCCTGATCCGCTTCAACAAGCCCTATGGCGTCCTCAGCCAGTTCACGCCCGAGGGCCGCTGGCGCGGCTTGAAAGATTTCATCGACATCCCCGGCGTCTACGTGGCCGGCCGGCTCGATGCCGACAGCGAAGGCCTGCTGCTGCTCACCGACGACGGCAAGCTGCAGGCGCGCATCGCCGATCCGCGCTTCAAGATGGAAAAGATCTACTGGGTGCAGGTGGAAGGCACGCCCACAGAAGAGGCGCTTGCTGCGCTGCGCAACGGCGTGCAGCTCAACGACGGCCCCACGCGCCCCGCCAGGGCGCGCCTGCTCGACCCGCCGCCGCAAGTGTGGGAGCGCCAGCCCCCCATCAGGGAACGCAAGAGCATCCCCACCGCGTGGCTTGAACTGGCGATACGCGAAGGCCGCAACCGCCAGGTGCGGCGCATGACGGCCGCCATCGGCCTGCCGACGCTGCGGCTGATCCGCGCCGCCATCGGGCCGCACACGCTCGAAGGGCTGGCGCCGGGGAGCTGGCTCGGCTGACCCTGTCCCGCATCGAAGAACCTTCAACGACATCTATTCATGCCAATCAATTTCGACTTTTCCGACCGCGCGCCTTCCATGCTGAATCGCCGCTCTGCCCTGCTCGGCGGCCTCGGCCTGCTCGCGATGCCCGCCGCACAGCTCGCAAACGCCGCGTCGCCCAAAAAAGCGCGGCCACCCGCGCACGCCGATGTCTGGCCGCACGCATCCCAGGTGCCGGGCGGCGTGGCCCGCCTGTCGCTCGGCCCGGCTGCAAAGCGGCCTGCTGCCTTTGCAGGCGACATACCTCTGCTCGTGCTGGGCGACGCCATCGAATGGACCGCGGTGGTCGGCATTCCCCTCGCCGCCGAGCCGGGCGAAGCCAGCATCACAGTGCGCCCCGAAGGCCGCCCGGAAAGGCAGATCGCCTACACCGTCGCCCCCAAGCAATACCGGGAGCAACGCCTCACGGTCGCACCGCGCACCGTCGACCTGGCCCCCGAAGACCAGGCCCGCTACGAGCGCGAACGCGAACACCTGAGCGCCGTGATGGCCACGCTCACCGACATGCGCCCCGACGCAGCGCTGCAGATGCGCGTGCCCGTGCCGGGCCGCCGCTCCAGCTCGTTCGGCCTGCGCCGGGTGTTCAACGGCCAGTCGCGCAATCCCCACAGCGGCATGGACATCGCGGCGGGCACCGGCACGCCCGTGCTGGCGCCGCTGCCCGGCAAGGTGATCGACACGGGCGACTATTTCTTCAACGGCGGCACCGTGTGGCTGGACCACGGCGGCGGACTGCTCACGATGTACTGCCACCTCAGCCGTGTCGACGTGAAGGTCGGCGACGTGCTGAAGACCGGCGAGAAGCTGGCCGCGGTCGGCGCGACCGGGCGGGTGACCGGGCCGCACCTGCACTGGTCGGTGATGCTCAACCGGGCGATGGTGGATCCGGCGTTGTTCGTTGCGGCTTGAGGCGTTCGAGGCATTGCCGCACAGCACTACACTGCGACCATGCGCCCTTCGGAAGCCTTGTCCCTGCATCGCGCTCGCATTCGCGAGATCGTGCTGAGTCACCATGTCAGCGGAGTTCGGGTTTTCGGCTCCGTATCGCGCGGCGAGGACGGTGCAGACAGCGACCTGGATCTGCTGGTGGACCCCACCGAGCAAACTACGCTCATGGACATTGGCGCCATTCGCTACGAACTGAAAACCCTGCTTGGCATCGAGGTGGATGTACTCACCCCTGCCGGCCTGCCTCCCAAGTTCCGTGATCGTGTTCTGCGCGAAGCGGTGCCTCTATGAGTCGCAGCGATCCGCGGCGAGTCGTGGACTATCTGGGCCATATTCTTCAGGCCATTGACAACATCCTCGAGTACACGACTGGCTTCACGCTGGAAGGCTATCTCGAAGATCGGAAGACACAGGATGCCGTCGTCCGAAACCTGGAAGTGATCGGCGAGGCCAGCAACAACGTCGTCAAGCACCATCCGGAGTTTTCGTCGATGCACACTGAAATTCCTTGGCGCATCGCATACGAAATGCGAAACGCGCTCTCGCATGGCTATTTCACTGTCGATCACACCATCGTCTGGCAGACAGTGCAGAACGATTTGCGGCCGCTTCGCGTGCAGATAGCCAAGTCGACCCCGCTCGCCTAAGTCGCCTTCGGCCGCGCCGTACTCCAAGCAATCACCGCCAGCAACACCACCTGCAAAGGCAGCCGCGCCACCAGCGCCCAGTGGGGCACGTTCGCGAACAAGTCCGCCCGCTGCAGCATGTAGACATTCGCGGGCGTCACCGCAAGAGTCAGCAGGAACAGCCCGATCCCCGCAGCCCGGCGCATCGGCCGCCACAGCAAACCGGCCGCGCCCAGCAGTTCGAAAACGCCGCTCACCCACACGGTCTCGCGCGGCCATGGAATCCACGGCGGCACGATTTGCATCTCGGCTTCGGTCGCCACGAAATGCGCGACGCCGCCGATGGCGAACCACAGAAAGACGAACACCAGGCCCGCCACACGCCAGCGGCTCATGGCGGGCATCGTGGTCATCGAACAGCCGGCCTCACAGCGGCTTGGTCAAATACACCGCTTCGCGCCCGACGATCGTGCGCTGCGCGGGCATGAAGATCGTGCAGTCGTCGCACAGCGCGCGAATCTCTTCGTCGCCGTTGGTGGCGATCAGTTCGCCCTTGGCAAAGGTTTCGAAGCCGATCAGCGGGCGCACGAAGGCGAAGTCTTCCGACTTGATGACGTAGGTCTGCAGCAGTTGGAAGCGGCGTTGCGCCTCGGGCGGCGGCGTGGCCGGGTCTTTGTCGACGAGGCCGAAGTACGCGAGGAAGTCGTAGGTGACGGCGGTCGCGAGCTCCGACGCGGAGCGCAGGAAGTGCTGGCCGCACTCGACCACCATGGCCACGCCCTTGCCGTCCGGGCCGCCGTGGCTGCCGTACTGGATCAGCGGCGTGCCCGAGCCCAGGCCGTCGGGCATCACCAGGTGCACCGACGGGCGCCCGATGGCCAACGCGACCTTGGCGTTGCGCTCGAACGCCGGGTACACCCAGAACGGCACCACGGGCTGGCTGGTCGAATGGATGTCGAGGATGTGGTCGGCCGCCTCCACCACCGGGCGCAGGATGCGCGCGCGGCGCAGCTCGGGGCTGTCTTCCTTGCCGTCGAGCCACTCGGGCGACCAGATGCGGTTCAGGTTGTGCACGATCTGGCGGCTGTCGAAGGGCGCCTCTTCCTTGAACGACTCGTAGGCCTCGATGTTGGCGAAGGCCACGGTGAGCGTGCCGATCTTCGGGCGCACGTTGTTGTCGAGCAGGTGCGTGGCGGCGGTCATGCCGCAGATCTCGTTGCCGTGCGTGAGCGCGTTGATCAGCACGTGCGGGCCGGGCTTGCCCGACTCGAAGCGGTGCACGTAATCGATGCCGACGTTGCCCTTGCGGTAGGCGGAGAGGTCGCGGGGGAGGACTTCGAGGGCGGGAGGCGATTGGGTCATGGGGCTGTGGGGGAGTGAGCGGAGCAGCCGGCAAGTTTGCTACAGGCCGGGCATTCCTGCTTCAGACCGCGGCGCCAAGTCAACGAGCGCATACCGCGTCGCCTTGCCTTGCCCGCTTCGCTCGAGCAGCCCTGCTGCGACAAGCTCGGTCAGTTCGCGGTAGGCCGTGGCACGCGATACACCGGCAATGGCCACGTATTTCTCCGTGCTCATGCCGCCGAGAAATCCGCCCGGCCCCGCGTCGTACAGCTTGTTCAGCACCTTGCGCTGACTCGGCGTGAGCGCGGGGTGCGCGGCATCCAGCGCAACCCAGAAGTTGGTCTTGGCGCCTGCCGCCTGGATGTGCGCCACGGTCGACAAACAGGCTTTCTCGACACAGCCTGCAAACCAGCGCACCCACGCCGTGACATCCATGCCGTCCTGCGCGCTGGCCACCTGCAACTGGCTGTAGTAGCCCCCTCTGTCGAGCCACAGTTGCTGCGACATGCTGAAAAGCCGCTGATTGCTGCGCAGGTCCTGTGCGAGCGCCAGGTCGCTCAGCGCACGGCCGATGCGGCCGTTGCCGTCTTCGAAGGGATGGATGGTCTCGAACCACAGGTGCGCAATGGCGCTGCGGACAATGCCGTCCATCATCGGCTGCTCGCGGCCTGCCTCGAACCATTCGAGCAGAGCCTTCATGAGGCCCTGCACGTCGCGCGAAGGCGGTGCCTCGTAGTGCACCACGTCTGGCTTGCCAAGCCTTGGGGTGACGATCTGCATCGGCTCTTCGTGCACACGGTACCCCCCGGTGACGATGCGCGTGATGCCGCTGCGCCCGTTCGGAAACAGGGCTGCATGCCAATCGAACAGGGCCTCTTCCAACAGCGGTTCACTCCAGCGCGCAAGGGCCGCTTCGACGATGTCGAGCGTGGCTTCGGTGCGTTCGTCCCGAGGGACGCGGCTTGCGGGCGTCAGCCCCAGCCGACGGGCAGCGGAAGCACGCACCGAATTGACCTGCAGGGTCTCGCCCTCGATCTGCGCGGTGGCGATGGCCTCTTGTGTCCACTCATCGAGCTGAAGTTCGGCAAGGTCGACCAGTTGAAGGTTGCTGGCCACGCCCAGCATGCGCCCCTGTGCCAGCCGCGCCGCGGCCAGCGCGGGCTGCAAAGCATGCGCGTCCACCTCGAACCGAGGCCATTTCCTGTTTTGCCAAATCCACATGAAGCGCATCTTAGGCAAATACGCTTCAAAAATGAAGCGCATTTGCTCACAATACGCTTCAGCAAGACGGGACTACCAGTTCACTTCACGCTCCGGCGTCGCCGAAATATGGTGGATCGAAAGGTCCGCCCCGTCATATTCCTCTTCCTGCGTCAGCCGCAGCCCGACCGCCTTCTTCAGCGCGCCGTACACCGCCCATCCTGCCAGGCCAGCCCAGACGACGCCCATCAGCGTGCCGATCAGCTGCGCCCACACGTTCACCCCGCCCATGCCGCCCAGCGCCTGCGTGCCGAAGATGCCTGCCGCGATGCCGCCCCAGGTGCCGCACAGGCCGTGCAGCGGCCACACGCCGAGCACGTCGTCGATCTTCCATCTGTTCTGCACCAGCGTGAACATCTTGACGAAGATCGCGCCGGCCACGCCGCCCACCACCAGCGCGCCCAGCGGGTGCATCAGGTCGGAGCCGGCGCAGATGGCCACCAGCCCCGCGAGCGGGCCGTTGTAGACGAAGCCGGGGTCGTTCTTGCCCATGGCCAGCGCGACCAGCGTGCCGCCGACCATCGCCATCAGCGAGTTGACGGCGACGAGGCCGGAGATCTTGTCGATGCTCTGCGCGCTCATCACGTTGAAGCCGAACCAGCCCACGCACAGCACCCATGCGCCGAGCGCCAGGAACGGAATGTTCGACGGCGGGTGTGCGCTGAGCGAGCCGTCGCCCCGGTAGCGGTTGCGCCGCGCGCCCAGCAGCAGCACGGCCGGCAGCGCGAGCCAGCCGCCCACGGCGTGCACCACCACCGAGCCGGCGAAGTCATGGAATTCGTGGCCGGTGAGCGACGCTATCCAGCCCTGGATGCCGAAGTGCTTGTTCCACGCGATGCCTTCGTACAGCGGATAGACGAAGCCGACGATCACCGCCGTGGCGATGAGCTGCGGCCAGAACTTGGCGCGCTCCGCGATGCCGCCCGAGATGATGGCCGGAATGGCCGCCGCAAAGGTCAGCAGGAAGAAGAACTTGACCAGCTCGTAGCCGCTTCTTGCCGACAGTTCGGTGGCGCTCACGAAGAAATGGGTGCCGTAGGCCACGCCGTAGCCCACCAGGAAGTAAACGATGGTCGATACCGAGAAGTCGACCAGGATCTTCACCAGCGCATTGACCTGGTTCTTCTTTCGGACGGTGCCGAGCTCCAGAAAGGCAAAACCGGCATGCATGGCCAACACCATGATCGCGCCGAGAAGGATGAACAGCGCGTCAGCGCCCTGTTTGAGTGCGTCCATTGAAGCTTCTTGCAGTTTTTTGGTTTGATTTGGTGCAACGCACCCGAATTGCTCGGAGCGGCGCCATAAGCAAGCAAAAAAGGTGCCTGAAAGCTCCTTGATGGTGCAAAACGAACCAATAACGGGCTTGCCCAGCCCGGCCACGCACCGGATCAGCCCGCGCCGGCGCGCAGTGCGTCCCGGTAGCGGCGGCTGCAGGGCACCGTGGTGCCGTCGTGCATGTGCAGCCGGGCGTCGCCGCCGTCCAGCGGCTCGATTTCCTTGACGCGACCCAGGTTCACGGCGTGGCTGCGGTGCACGCGCGCGAAGCGGTCGGGGTCGAGCTGGGTCAGGAAGTCGGTGAGCGTGGCGCGCAGCAGGTAGTCGTGGCCGTTGACGTGCAGGCCCACGTAGTTGCGTTCGGCCTGCAGCCAGTCGATGTCGGTGGCGGCGATGAGGAATTCGCGGCGCAGCTTTCGCACGAGGAATCGTTCGGGGCGCGGGGGCGGCGGTGGGGCCGTCTCCGGCACGGAGGGCGCCGCCTCTGTCGCCCCCTCCTCCGACGCATCGAGCACCCGGGCCTCTCCCTGCAGCCGCAGCAGGAACCGCCGATACACCCAGATGCCGAAGATCATGCTGGCGTACACCCGCACGTCCTTCAGGTACTCATAGCCCCACTGGGCGGTCCAGCTGGAAAAGCCGTAGTGCGCGCCGGCCATCGAATAGACCAGCGAGCGCAGCCCGAACATGCCGGCCACGTGGACCACGCTGACCGCGACGCTGGCCGCCAGGTGCCAGGCCAGAAAGCGGACCCAGTGCCTGCTCGCCAGCGGCGCCAGCCAGCGTTCGATGGCCACCAGCGCCGGCACCAGCAGCAACAGCACGAAGTGGCTCGACACCTCCCAGGTGACGACTTCCCAGCGGGCATGCGGCACCGCGCGATTGCCGACATCCGCGATCGCGACCAGGGTGCTGAACGCGGCCTGAAGCGTCATCAGCACGATCCAGAAGCCCACCTCGACATAGCGGCGGATCGGCTCGTAGCGTTCGTAGAGGTTCTTGCGTGGATCGCCCATGCTCGGAATTCTCGCGAACTTGCCCCTGGGACCGGCGAATTTCGTCCCTTGGGGCCACCGCTCGTCACAAAGCGGGGGCAATCCGTCCCGGCGGCGCGCCGCCGCGGGGCCGTGCGGCCGAACATCGCGGCCTTCCAGATTCGAGGCCCCAAGATGCACCCCGCCGCCTACATTCCGCCAGACCATCGCCGCCACGACATCGACGCCCTGCGCGCGCTGGCATTCCTGTTCGTCATCCTCTATCACGTGGGCATGTACTACGTGGCCGGCTGGCACTGGCACCTCAAGAGCCCTCACGAGGCCGAATGGCTGCGCTGGCCGATGGCCATGCTCAACCTCTGGCGCATGGACCTGGTGTTCCTCATCTCCGGCGTGTCGCTGGGTTTCCTGAGCCGCGGCCAGGGCACCTGGGCGCTGCTGCGCAGCCGGGGCCTGCGGCTGATGCTGCCGCTGGCCTTCGGCATGGCGGTGATCGTGCCCTACCAGGCCTACGCGCAGGGCGTGGCCAACGGCATGGTGGCGCCGGGCTTCGGCGCCTTCCTGCTGCGCTACCTGTCGATGAGCGCGCCGTGGCCGAAGCAGGCCTTCGACGGCGCGGAGTTCGGCATCACCTGGAACCACCTCTGGTACCTGCCCTACCTGTTCACCTACACGGCCATCGTGGCGCTGACGCTGCCGCTATGGAAGTCCGCCGCCGGGCAGCGGGTGCGGCGCGGCTTCAACGGACTGCGCGGCTGGAAGCTGCTGTTGCTGCCGGCGGTGCCGCTGCTGCTGTGGACGATGCTGCTGGCCTCGCGCTTTCCGGCCACCCACAACCTGGTGCGCGACTTCCACCTGCACAGCATCTACTTCACGATGTTCCTCTACGGCTACTGGATGGGCGTGGACACCGGCGTCTGGAAGGAACTGGAGCGGCTGCGCCGGGTGTCCCTTGCGTTGGCGCTCGCGGTGATCGCCACTTTCTTCACGTTGCGCGCCGTCACCAGTGGGCCGCCCTCGGGGCTGTCGATGGACGTGCTGCGCGTGCTCTACCTGTGGCTGACGGTCTCGGCCATCCTGGGCTACGGGCACCGGTACCTGAACCGGACCTGGCCCTGGCTGCGTTGGGCCAACGAGTCGGTGTACCCGTGGTACGTGCTGCACCAGACGCTGATCATCGCGGGTGCGGTGCTGCTGGCCCCGCTCGCGCTCGGGCCGGTGGTCGAGCCCGCGCTGCTGGTGGCTTTGACCATCTTCGGCTGCTGGGCGCTGACCGACGGGCTGGTCCGCCGCGTCAACTTGCTGCGGCCGCTGTTCGGGCTGAAGCTCAGGCGGCCGGCTTCGCGGCAGCCTCTTCCACCGGAACCAGAATGGCGTTCCCCGTCGCCACGAGCTTGAGGGCATCGCCCTCGCCCTGCGCATAGAGCTCGGCCGCCGCAAACACCTGCTTGCGCCCGGCCTTCACCACTCGCCCCCGCGCCACGAAGGCGCGGCCAACGGCGGGCGAAATGCAGTTCACCGAGAAATGCGACGCCAGCACGCGGCCCGCCACGCTGGCGGCCGCGAAGCCGCTCACGGTGTCGAGCAGCGCGCCGATCATCCCCGCATGCAGGAAGCCGGCGTACTGGCCCATGTCTTCCTCGCGGAAGTCCATGCGCAGCTCGGCTTCGCCGTTGGCGGCGCTCGTGACTTCGAAGCCGGCCCAGCGGTTGAAGGCGGCGGTCTTGTTGATGGCCTGGATGGTGTCGAGCATGGCGTGCAGTCCCTTGAAAGCGATGCAGGCCACTCTACGAACCGCCCCCCGCATTCGTCGTCGCGCGCGTGACCGCCCACGCGCCGGCGGTTGCCTTGGCGACAGCGGCCGAAAATTTTCTTGCGATGCCTTAACCCCTTTCGCGCGGCCCGTCCGTAGCAGTGGGGGTCTGTCCCACTTCTTTCTTCGAAGGCATCCCATGAAAGCAACGACCCCCGTCTTCCTTCGCGCCACCGCCGGCGCCGCCGTCCTGCTGGTGCTGAGCTTCAGCGCGCAAGGGCAGGCCGCCACGCAGCCGGCAGCCTTTTCCGGCTCGCGCATCACCCAGGTGAAGGTCTATCCCGGCAGCGCCACCGTTGATCGCGAGGCGCGGGTGGCGGCCGGAAGCCGCTCGGTCACCTTCGCCTGCCTGCCGGCAGGGCTGGACGTGCAAAGCCTTCAGGTGTCGGCCGACGCATCGGTGCGCGTAGGCGAGACCTCGGTGCTGAGCGAGGCGCGCGAGCTTTCCGCGCAGTGCGCGACCAGCGCGCTGGATGGCCGCATCCGCGAGTTGGAAGATCAGAAGGCCGCGCTGCAGGCCGAGAGCGATGCGCTCGGCATGGTCAACGGCTACCTCAAGGGCCTGGCCGGCAGCGGCGGCGATGCGCCCCAGGGCGCCCGCGCACCCATGGATGCGCGCAACCTCGTCGCCATGACCGAGGCGATGCGCCGCACCGGGCAGGACTCGCTGCTCAAGCAACACCAGATCCAGCGCCGGCAGACCGACATCGACCGCCAGCTCAACCCGCTGCTCGCCGAACGCACCCGCACCCAGGGCAGCGGCGAGCAGGTGATGGCCGTGACGGTCACGCTGGCGGCCAGCGCGGACGCCGACGTCAGGCTCAGCTACCAGGTCAACGGCCCCGGCTGGACGCCCAGCTACCGCGCGCTGCTCGACAGCGGCACCGGCAAGGTCCGCATCGAGCGCCAGGCGCTGGTGGCACAGGCCACGGGCGAAGACTGGCGCGGCGTGAAGCTGGTGCTCTCCACCGGCCAGCCGCGCCGCGAAACCACCGGGAGGCTGCCATCGGCATGGCGCATCGGCGTGGAGCCGCCGCCGCCGCCGGCGCGCACGCGCAACGAAGAGCTGGCGCCGATGCCCGCCGCGCCGATAGCCATGGCCCCCGAGAGCGCCAGGCAGTTGCGGGAGCGCCGTGCGCCGCTGTTCGACGTGAGCGTGTTCGACAGCAGCTTCGCCACCGAGTTTTCAGTGCCGCAAAGCATCGACGTGCCCTCCAACGGCCAGCGCGTGACCCTGGCGCTGGGCCAGCATGAAGACACCGCCAGGCTGGTCGCCCGCACCAGCCCGCGCGTGGATGCCAGCGCCTTCCTGGTCGCCGACATGGCGCAGCCCGACGGCGTCTGGCCGGCCGGCCCGATGCTGCTGTACCGCGACGGCGCCTTCGTCGGCAACGGCCGCTGGAGCCCGCCCACCGATGCCCGCCTGACGCTGTCCTTCGGCCGCGACGAACTGGTGCGCGTGCAGGCCGAGCCCGAGCGCGACAACCAGGGCACCGGCGGCTTCGCCGGCTCGCGCGCCGAGCGCAAGGTGCAGCGCGCCTACGTGGTCGAGAACCGCCACCGCACGCCGGTCACGGTGGAGGTGCTGGAAGCCGCGCCGGTGTCGGTCGACGAGCAGGTGCGCGTGAGCTCGCAGTTCGCGCCCAGGCCCGACGACCTGTCGTGGAACAAGCAGCCCGGCCTCACGATGTGGCGCTTCGACCTGGACGCAGGCAAGTCCGCCCGCGTGGCGGCCGACTACACCATCGGCTACCCGAAGGACGCGCGGCTGCAGATGCGCTGAGCGCCTTCGTCCGCGGACCGAGCGCGTATGAACCTCGGGCTTGCGGGCCGCTCCTCAGATCCGAGTCAGGCCGGCGTGGCATCCTCATGGACCCAATCGCTTATCCATGGGAGAAAAAACGTGAGAAGGATTCATCGGCGAGGCGCGCTGGCCTTGTCGGCCGCGTGCGCGGCGTCCGCCCTGCTCGCCGTCTCGGGCTGCGAACGGAAAAGCGCGCCCGCCGCTGCCGCCGCCGCACCGCCGGAACCCGCCCTGCCGGCCACCGCCATCGGCAGCGTGGAAATCACGCAGGAAGACATCGACTGGTTCCGCCGCAGCAAGGCCGAGTGGATCGACTGCGAATCCGGCGCACCCGGCATCGTGCCGCCCGACCTGACGCTCGAGCAGTTCGGCGAAGCGCTCGACGGCGCCTCCTCTGCGGCAGTCGAGCGCTTCACCAATGTGGCCTCGGCCTTCTTCCTGCACGCGAGCTTCGCGCAGGGGCACTACGCCTTCCAGCCGCCCTTCGGCCAGCGCGATGCCTTCGACGTGACCGACGAGCACATCCGCCTGCTGCAGCGCGCGAACTGGCGCACCTTCATGATCGACTGCAAGCGCCCGTATGGCGACTTCACCCACTTCGAGATCGACATGGCCGACATCCTCGGCCTGCCGCTGAAGAAGGACGCCAAGGGCCGCGCGCAGATCGGCAAGGACGCCGAGCAGCGCATGGATGCGCTGCATGCCGACATGCTCTATGCGCTGCAGGCGTACATCCGCTTCGCGCGGCTCAACCCGGGGCGCTACGTGGTGCCGGGGCGCAGCTTCTCGCGCTTCGTGAGCCGCCCGCTGTGCCGCCCGGTCTCGGCCACGCGCGTCGCGCTCTACCAGCGCGCGCTGAAGGCCGCCGGCCCGCACCCGGATTCGCGTCGCACGGTGGCGCTCAACGAGGCGGCGGCGGCGTTGTTCGCGCTGGACTGAGGGCGCTCAGGCTTCCTGCCCGGGCGCCGTCTCCGGCTTCGGCTTGCCCTTCTGCTTGCGCGCGGCTCTCTTCGCGGCCCGCTCGGCGTCGCGGCGCTGCCCATCGGCCAGCCATTCGGCAAACTCTTCCGGTGTTTCGAGCGTGATGCGCCCGAGGTTGCCGGCGCGGAACTCGTGCATGACGATTTCCGCCGCCTTCTGCAGGTTGACGCGCCCCTTGCCCAGCAGCGCACCGCGCTTGCGGCCGATGGTGTCGAGCAGCGCCTCGTCCTTCATCTCGGCCATGGTGGCGGCGTCGAGCTCCACCAGCTTGAAGCGCGCGGCCACGCCGGCGCCGTAGTGCACCTTGAGGTAGTTGAGCAGCTCGAGCGCCACCTCTTCCTCGTCGAAGGCGTTGCGCCCCACGGCACCGCTGGCCGCCAGGTTGTAGCCGCTCTTGGGCACGATGATGCGCGGCCACAGCATGCCGGGCGTGTCCCACAGGTAGAAGTCGTCGGCCAGCGTGATGCGCTGTTCGAGCTTGGTGATGCCGGCCTCGTCGCCGGTCTTGGCCTTGCGCCCGCCGGTCAGCGTGTTGATGAGCGTCGACTTGCCCACGTTGGGAATGCCGCAGATCAGCACGCGCATCGGCTTGGCCATGCCGCCGCGGTTGGGCGAGAGCTGGTGGCAGGCCTTCACCAGTTGCTGCGCGGGCGTGGTCTGGCTCGCGTCCAGGCCGATGGCGCGGGTGTCGGGCAGCGCGTTGTAGTGCGCGAGCCACTGCACGGTGCGCTCGGGGTCGGCCAGGTCCTGCTTGTTGAGCACCTTGAGGCTGGGCCGCCCGGCCGTGAGCTCCGCCAGCATGGGGTTGGCGCTGGAACCGGGCAGGCGTGCGTCGAGCAGTTCTATGACCACGTCGATGTCTTTCACCCGTTCGGTGATGGCCTTCTGGGTCGCATACATGTGACCGGGGAACCACTGGATCGCCATCGGTAGGCTCTTTCTTTTCGCGCTGACTGGAATTCGGGGAAACGGACCGGCCTTCGGGCCGGGGTGCGAATTGTGAACCGGGAACCTGAACGCTAGCTGCGCGCTACGTTTTCGATAGCTGCGCTCGGCGATTCTGCCTACCCGCTGAGCCGCGTGTTCGCGTCGGCGCCGGCACAGCATTGATTTTTGGCGCACTGCGCGCGGGTTGCACACACGCGCAATCCCCTAGAGGGTTTTGCGACGCCCGAGGCGCGTCCGCCCCTATCATTTGAACGAGCGCGGCGCATGAGCGTCGGTCGAGTCGAAAACTTTTTTATGGAGTTACCGCGATGAAACCCGTCTCCGAACTGCTCAAGCGTCACGATTCCGCGGCCTGGCGCACCTCTCCCAACGCCACCGTGTTCGACGCGCTGGCCACCCTCGCGCGCTTCGAGGTGGGCGCGCTGATGGTGATGGAGGGCGAGAAGCTGGTCGGTTTTCTTTCAGAGCGCGACTACACCCGCAAGGTGGCGCTGCAGGGCAAGAACTCGAAGGAAGTGCGCGTTTCGGAGATCATGACGCCCGACGTGATGACCGTCACCCCGCAAACCCGCACGCGCGCCTGCATGACGCTCATGAGCCAGCGCAAGTTCCGCCACCTGCCGGTGGTCGACGGCGAGAAGGTGGTCGGCATGATCTCGATCCAGGACCTGATGGACGACATCATCTCGGACCACGAGGCCACCATCGAGCAGCTGACCACATACATCCAGAGCTGAGAAACCGCCGCATTGCGGACCCTGCCCGGCGCGTGGGTAGGGAATAGACCTACGCACGATGCGTCGCATCCGGGCGCACAGTGAGGCTTCGTTCATCCATCCAGCAGGGAGATTGCATGCAGATTCAGGTCAACACGAGCAACGGCATCACCAACAAGGACGCGCTGGAGCGCTGGGCCGACACCGAGATCAAGCAGCACCTGAGCCGTTTCGTCGACGACGTGACACGCGTCGAAGTACACCTGAGCGACGAGAACCACGACAAGACCGGCGGCGCCGACAAGTGCTGCGTGATGGAGGCGCGCCTGGCGCACCACCAGCCGCTGGCGGTGAAGCAGCACGCCGCCACCCTCGACGAAGCCTTCCGCGGCGCGGCCGACAAGCTCAAGCGGCTGCTCGACAGCACGCTGGGCCGCCTTCACAACCACCGGGACCGCGGCTCGATCCGCACCGACCCCAGCTTCATTGCGGAGTAGGCGGCGCTGCGGCGGCGGCTTTGCGCCTGCGTGCGCGAGGCCGCGCGGCCGTTGCCGTGCCGCCCGACTCGACCGGAATCGGCGGCGGCCGGTGGCCGCTGGCCATCCACTCGTCATAGAAGCCGATCTTGCTTTCGACCAGCGTGAGCGCCCTCTTCCATTCGGCGATGGTGCCTGTCACGCGTTCGCGGTGCGCCGCCAGCATGTCGCGCCGCTGGCGCAGCGTGGATTTTCCCTGCACCGCCAGCGCCGTGTACTCGCGCATCTCGGCAATCGACATGCCGGTGCGGCGCAGCCTTTCCATCAGGTCGAGCCAGCCGACGTGCGGCTCGCCGTAGAGGCGCCGTCCGCCCTCGTCGCGCGCCACGCCGGGTACGAGCCCCTGTGTCTCGTACCAGCGGATGGCGTGCACCGTGCGGCCGGTGCGGGCCGCCAGCTCGCCGATATGGAAGGGCGTGCCCCTGCTCTCAGCCGGCATGGGCATGGGCTGGGGCGGGAGGCGGCTGCAGCGCCTCCTGCACGAGCGCTGTGTCGAAGTATTCGGTCAGCTCTTTCACCTTGCCTCCTTCGAGTCGGTAGACGTAGCAATAGCGGTTGTTGTAGCGCTTGCCGGCCTTGGTGGGGACGTCGCCGCTGAACAGCACCACCACGCGGTCGCCTTCGGCGATGACGCGCTCCGTCCTGCTGCGGTAGGGCGCCGCGAACTGCGCGAAGAGCGGGTCCAGCAATTCCTCGCGGATCGCCTTCTTGCCTTGGTAGGTGCGCGACCACGCAGTGCTGCCTTCGAGCTTCCAGCTCGCGTCGTCGGCGAGGCTGTCGACGAAGGCCTGGCCGTTGCCCTTGTCCAGCTCGTCGTGGATGTGCTGGACGAGGGCCTTGTTGTCGATCGTGTTCATGGCTTGATTTCCTTGCGTTGAATGAATGAACCGAGCGCCCAGGAGGCGCCCGGTGAATTCATTGGAAATGCTCGAGTGCGCTCGAGGTCAAGCGCGCCATGAACAGAACAGGCGGCAGGCGGTGCCGTCAGCCCCGCTTCGCGTTGGCCATGCCCTTGGCCACTTCGTTGGAGCCCTGCGCCGCGCCGCTCTGCGGCACGATCTCGCCCTCGCGCTCGGTCACCTCCGACAGGCGCGCGGCCAGCTGCTCCGGCGTGTCGGCCTCGATGCCCAGCCAGGCGCCTTGCGTCAGCGTGATGTGCGCTGCCTCGAAGGTGCCGGCGCCGGCACAGAGGATGGTGCGGTTCGGCGCGTCCTGCGCGGCCAGCACCAGCATGGCGGGCACCACGGCCTCGGGGCGGAAGGCCTCGAGCATTTCCTTGGGGAACAGGTCCTCGGTCATGCGGGTGGCGGCGGTGGGAGCCAGGCAGTTCACGCGGATGTCGTTCTTCGCGCCTTCGATGCTCAGCGTCTGCATCAGGCCCACCAGCGCCAGCTTGGCGGCGCCGTAGTTGCTCTGGCCGAAATTGCCGTACAGGCCGGACGACGACGTGGTCATCACGATGCGGCCGTACTTCTGCTCGTTCATGAGCGCCCAGACGGCCTTGGTGCAGTTCACGGCGCCCATCAGGTGCACGTCGACCACCAGCTTGAAGTCGGCCAGTTCCATCTTCGCGAAGCTCTTGTCGCGCAGGATGCCGGCGTTGTTGACGAGGATGTCGACGCGGCCCCAGGCGTCAACCGCTTCCTTGACCATGGCCTGCACCGCCTCGAAGTCGGTCACCGAGGCGCCGTTGGCAATGGCTTCGCCGCCGGCCGCCTTGATCTCGTCGACCACCGCCTGCGCGGCGCTCACCGAACCGCCAGAACCGTCGCGCGCGCCGCCCAGGTCGTTCACCACCACCTTGGCGCCGCGCGCGGCCAGCGCCAGCGCATGCTGGCGGCCGAGCCCGCCGCCCGCGCCGGTCACGATGGCCACGCGGCCCTTGAAGTCGATGCTGCTGTTGCTGCTGCTCATGTCTCTTTGTCGCTTTCCTAGGGAGTTGCTTGCCGTTGTTCGTCGTTGCCGCCCGGAAGGCGGCAGCGTGGCGTTTTACCCCAGAAAGGCGCCGGTGCGCAGTCTTGCGCGCGTCAGCCGGCCGGCCCCGGTTCAACCGTGTTCAACCGTGGGCGGAGCGCACCTGCTCGCAGTACGCCACCAGCTGGTCGAGCTCGGCGGACTTGTCGAAGAAGGCATCGGCGCCCAGTTGCTCCGAGCGCTGGCGCATGTCGGTGGTGGCGTAGTTGCTGAGCACCACCACCTTCTGGTGCGGCGCGCGGTTGCGGCAGGCCTGGATCACGCCGAGGCCGTTGCCGCGCTTGAGGAACAGGTCGACGATGGTCAGGTCCCAGTCTTCGCTGTGCAGGCGCAGCCAAGTCACGGCCTCGTCTTCTGTGCTGGCGGAGGCCACGACCTCGGCATCGGCCACGTCCTGCAGGAAACCGACGAGGTTCTCGCGGATCACGGGGCTGTCTTCGACGAGGTAGGCCCTGAAGCTCATGGCGACAGCGCCGGCTCGGCGGCTGGCCGGCAAGTACTGGATGACGAAAATGGTCGGTGCATGCCCACATCGTCGCAACCCGGGCGACGCCCACGGTGAGCCATGCGGGCCAATGCCTGTAGGCCATCGGCCAGCACGCCTGTCGGCATGCGAGGCACGGGGCCGCTCGGGTGCCCCGCCGCAGCGGAGCCAAAGGCCTAGGCCGCCAGCGCCACCACGCGGCCGCGCGTCATGCCGAGCCGCGAGGGCGACACGTACTGCTCGCGGTAGATCTCGAAGGGCATGGTGTCGGCCGCCTCGATGCGCTTCTGCTCCTGGATCGACTCGGCAGTCATCCGCTCGAACGCGGCCTGCTGCTCGGCCGAGAACGGCATGGCCAGCAGCGCGGCGCGGGTCTGCTCCGACTGGGCGCGCACGAAGCCGACGAAGGAATTGCCGTGCTGCTGCTCGATGGCCGCCAGCACGCGGGCCGAAGGCAGGCTGTCGGGGTCCTGCAGCGCGGCCAGCGCGGCACGCACGGCATCGACATGCTGCGTGCCGCCGCCGTGCGCCGCGTCGAGCGCAGCGGCAATCGGCAGGCAC
This sequence comes from Variovorax sp. MPBD4-3, assembly GCF_058809745.1. Taxonomy (NCBI): domain Bacteria; kingdom Pseudomonadati; phylum Pseudomonadota; class Betaproteobacteria; order Burkholderiales; family Comamonadaceae; genus Variovorax; species Variovorax sp. MPBD4-3. The sequence goes on along the minus strand of NZ_JBXASW010000048.1, from coordinate 20,149 downwards.
TGCTCGGCCAGCTCCACGCCCCAGTCGGCCAGCGTCACTTCGCTGCCGCCGCGCGCAAGACGCAGGCCCGGCTCGCGCCCGCGCGCGGCGGTGAGGTGCTGGTTGCGCGCGAGGTCGGCAATTTCCTGCGGCGTGTCGTCGGGGCTGTCGCTCAGCAGGCAGTGCAGCAGGAACACGTCGATGAAGCGCATGGTCTGCGCGTTGATGCCGACGGTTTCGAAGGGGTCGAGGTCCATCAGGCGCACTTCGACGTACTCCACGCCTCGCTCGCGCAGCGCATGCAGCGGGCGCTCGCCGGGGTTGATGACGCGCTTGGGGCGGATGGTGCCGTAGAACTCGTTCTCGATCTGCAGCAGGCTGGTGGCGAGCTGGTTGTAGTCGCCGCCCAGGTTGCGGATGCCGATAGCCTCGTAGGCCGGCCACGGGCGCGTGAGCGCGTCCTGCAGCGAGGCGCCATAGCCCTCAAGGCTGTTGTAGCTCACGGCCAGCGAAGCCTGCGCGTCGCTCTGGTAGCCGAGCCGGCCCATGCGCAGCGAGGTGCCGTGCGGCATGAACATGCTGCCGTCACCCAGCGGCTGCAGCTCGTGCGGGCGGCCCGCCACGAAGCTCGAACACAGCGCCGGCGACGCGCCGAACAGGTACAGCAGCAAAAAGGCGTGGCGGCGGAAGTTGCGGATCAGCGCGAAGTACTGCTCGCTGGACACCTCGGGCAGCGACCAGTTGTAGTGGATGCCCGAAATGGTCTGCATGCGCCGGCCGTAGCGGTGGCTCAGGCCCATGCGGTAGACGCTCTTGGCGCGGCCCACGTTCGACGAGCCATAGCGGCCGATCGGAATGGTCTCGTCGGTCGGCAGGCCGCAGGGCATGCTCGACACCCACAGGCGCTCGTCGCCCAGCGTGTCGAGCACGCGGTAGGTGAACTGGTGCACCCGCGTGAGCTCTTCCAGTGCCGACTCGACGCCGCCGTGCACGCCCGTGATGAGTTCGAGCTGCGATTCGCTGAAGTCGGTCGTGATGTGCGGATGCGTGAGCGCGGAGCCCAGCGCCAGCGGATGCGGCGTGAGCGCGAGCTTGCCGTCCGGCAGCGCCCGCAGGCTTTCCTTCTCGATTCCGCGTCGCATGCCTTTCAGTCGTGTCGCTGAAAGAGCACCCAACCTCTCCTGCAATCTTTTGCTCATATTGTTATGACCCATCAATCTTCTGAGGGGCTGGAAGGTAGCACGGGCGCGCGCGCGTTGCTTGTGCAGGGAATCCCGCATTCGGCTAGCTTGCCGGGCGCTATTTTTTTGATAGCTTCACGCATAGCTGCCACGCGGGTTGAACGGCTCGACCGTCGCTCGATGTGGGCCGGAATCAGGCCTTGGCGCGGCCCGCCGAGAGGTCGATCTCGTCGGACTGGTAGACGTGCATCTCCGGCGTGCCGTCGGCCATGGCCGCCAGCGCCTTGGCGAAGGCGCGCGAGGCGTCCACCCGGAAGTGCGCCTGCAGCGCGGCCATGTCGCTCCAGCGCTCCACGAAAGTCAGGCGCAGCGGCAGCAGCGCGTCGGTCGTCACTTCATGCGAGATGCAGCCCGGCTCGGCGCGCGAGCGCTGCACGTGCTCGGTGCTGATGGCCAGCATCGCCTGCAGTGTGTCGGGCTTTGCCAGCGCGTGTCCGATGACCAGGATCATGGGGTCGTCTCCTTCAGCCGAGCACCCGCAGCAGAAAGCGGTTCAGGTCGGCAATTTCTTCCATGCACACCGAATGCGCCATCGCGTATTCGTGCCACTCGACGGTGTAGCCCAGGGCGGTGAGCGCGTCGCGCGAGCGCACGGCGGCGGCCAGCGGCACCACCGGGTCCTGCCGGCCGTGCGCCAGGAACACCGGCGTTTCGTGGTTGGCGGCGTGGCGCTCGGCCGCGGTCGTGGCCGCGATCGGCAGGTAGCCCGAGAGGCCGACGATGCCCGCCAGCCGCTCGGTGTGGCGCAGGCCCGTCATGAGGGCCATGGCGCAGCCTTGCGAGAAGCCCGCCACCACGATGCGGCCGGCGGCGATGCCACGGGCCTTCTCGCTGGCAATGAGCGCCTCGATCGTGGCCTGCGAGCGGCGCAGGCCGGCCTCGTCTTCGCGCGCCGCGAGATCGGCCACGGCAATGTCGTACCAGGCCGGCATCTGGTAGCCGCCGTTGATGGTCACGGGAATGACGGGCGCATTGGGGAACACAAAGCGCACGGGGCCCACGGCCGCCAGGTCGAGTTCATTGGCGATCGGCACGAAGTCGTTGCCGTCGGCGCCGAGGCCGTGCATCACGATCACCGTGGCGGTGGGGTTGGGGGCGGTTTCTATCTCGATGGGGGGACGGGACATGGTCGGGCAAAGGTATTCAGGAACGCGAATGACAGGACCTTAGCGCATTCGGGGCCTGCCAGAGGCATGGAAACGGCCGGTTGGCTGACTTGCGCACGGTTGCGCCGTGCCCAACATGGCCTGAAAAGACACCAAGGAAACCCGCGTGAGCCATTCCCCTCCCCTGGTAGAGACGAAGCTGGCCGGCGTCGTGCTGGTCTGCGGCGACTGCGAAGAACGCAAGGACGGCCCCACGAAGCTGAGGGCCAAGCAGGTCCGCAAGGAACTGAAGCACGGCCTGTCGCACCTGCCGGTGCGGCTGCGCGTGGTGCAATGCAGCTGCCTCGGCCTGTGCCCGAAGAAGGCCGTCGCGCTTGCCGCCGTGGCGCAGGGCCATGCCCCGCTGGCGGCCGAGGCGTGCACCGAGCAGGACGTGGACGCCTTCGCCAAGGCGCTGGCCCGGTCAGTCAAGTGAACGGGCGAGGCGCTATTCGGCCTTGATGCCGACCGCCTTCACGATCTGCGCATAGCGTTCGTACTCGCTCGACACCTGCGCCTGGAACTGGCGCTGCGGATGGCCGGTGGCCTCGATGCCCTGTGCCGCGAGTTCGGCGCGGGCGGCCGGTGTCTGCACGATGCGCCCGGCCTCGGCCGCGATGGCGTCGACCACGGGCTGCGGCGTGCGGGCCGGCGCGAACAGCCCGAACCAGGTGCCCGAGCGGTAGCCCGCGTAAGTCTCGCCCACCGTGGGCACCTCGGGCAGCAGCGCATGGCGCTTCTCGCCGCTGGTGCCCAGCGCCACCAGCCGGCCGCTGCGGATCTGCGGCAGCGCCGGGCCCACGGCGATGAACATCACGTCGACCTGCCCCGCGATCACGTCCTGCATGCCCAGCGGGCCGCCGCGGTACGGAATGTGGGTGACGTAGATGCCCGCCTTCTGCTTGAGCAGTTCCATGCTGAGCTGCTGCGGACTGCCGTTGCCGGCCGAGGCGTAGTTGATGCGGCCCGGATGGGCCTTGGCCGCGCGCACGAAGTCGGCCACCGTGCGAAAGCCCGTCTTCGGGTTGGCCACCAGCACGAAGTCGATCTGCCCGAGCGACACCACCGGCACGAGGTCGCGCCGCGCGTCGTAGGGCAGGCCGGCCTGGATGTTGGGGAGGATGGTGATCGGCCCGTCGGCCCCCACCAGCAGCGAATAGCCGTCTGGCTGGGCCTTGGCCAGTCCGTCGGCCGCCAGGATGCCCGCCGCGCCGGCGCGGTTGTCGATCACCACCGGCTGCTTCCATTGCTCCGACAGCCGCTGCCCCAGAAAGCGCGCCAGCACGTCGGGCGAGCTGCCGGGCGTGTTGGCGACCGTGATGTGCACGGGCTTCGACGGATAGGCAGGCTGCTGTGCCTGCGCGGCCAGGGGAAGCGACAGGCCGGCCCACAACGCGCCCAGGGCGAACATCGGAGTCAGCAGGAAACGGGGGCGCATGGTGAACTTTCGTTGGCGGAAGACAAAGCGCGCGATTCTGGAGCGCTTACGCACGCAGGCAAACGACCCATTTGTCAGATGCTTAGCTGCGTTCGGGCATATGCCCCGGCTTGCCGGCGCCCCCGATGGGGACGCGGGCACCCCGGATGCAACACAATGGCGTTTCGCATGAAGACCACCACCCCGCAACCGAAGCCCCCTCTTGCCGCCAGCGCCGCCGCGGCGCCGTTCGACAGCGAACGGCTGCTGCGCGACAGCGGCCTGCGCGTGACGCGCGCCGCGCAGACCGTGCTCGAACTGCTCGAACGCAGCTCCCAGCCGCTGACCCACGAGGAAGTGGCCGCCGCCTACACGGCCGCCGCCGGCGAGGCGCCCGACCGCGTCACGGTCTACCGCGTGCTCGACCGGCTGGTCGAGGCCGGCCTGTGCGACCGCCGCGTGGGCGCCGACCGGGTCAACCGTTTCTCGCGCCATGTCGAGGCCGCCTCGGGCAACACCTTCGAATGCGACCAGTGCCACAAGGTGCTGGCCCTGCCGTCCGACCCGGAACTGCCGAAGGTGATGGGCCGGCTGGGCAAGGCGCTGCGCAAGCAGGGCATCGACACCCGCAACACCGCGCTCACGCTGCACGGCACCTGCGGAGAGTGCGCAAGGTAGCTTCAGCCGTTCACGCGTTCCAGGACGGGAAGGGATCGGGAAAGTTCTGCCACCACGAGGCGCCGAAGCGCATCTCGTTTTCCGTCAGCAGGCAGGCGTCGAGCCGCGCGCGCAGCGCGTCTTCATCCATGCCGATGCCGATCAGCACCAGCTCCTGCCGCGCGTCGCCCGTGGCCGGGTCCCAGTTCCTGCGGATCAGCTCCAGCGCCTCCGGGTCGGTCGGCCAGTGCTCGCGCGGCACCGCCGCCCACCAGAAGCCCGCTGCACCGTAGCGGCAGGCGCCGCCGGCCTGCGACCACGAGCCCGCGCGGGTGGCGCGGCTCGCGAGCCAGAAGAAGCCCTTGGAGCGCACCACGCCCTCCCACTCGCTCTGCACCAGCTTCCAGAAGCGCATCGGGTGGAACGGCAGGCGCGAACGGTAGACGAAGCTGCGGATGCCGTATTCCTCGGTCTCGGGCACGTGTTCGCCGCGCAGCTCGGCGAGCCAGCCGGGCGCCTGCTCGGCCTCGTCGAAGTCGAACAGGCCGGTGTCCAGCACCCGGTCGAGCGCCACGCGGCCGAACTCCGACACCTCGATGCGGGCGCGCGGATTCAGGCTGCGCAGGATCGCCATCAGCCGCTCCCGTTCCTCGACGCTGACGAGGTCGATCTTGTTGACCACCAGCACGTCGCAGAACTCGATCTGCTCGATCAGCAGGTCGACCACGGTGCGCGTGTCCTCGTCGCCGAGCGACTGTCCGCGACTGCCGAGGCTGTCGGCCGAGCTGTAGTCGCGCAGGAAGTTGAAGGCATCGACCACCGTCACCATGGTGTCGAGCCGCGCCACGTCGGCCAGGCTCTTGCCGTCTTCACCGGCGAAGGTGAAGGTCTCCGCCACGGGCAGCGGCTCGGAGATGCCGGTGGACTCGATCACCAGCTGGTCGAAGCGGCCCTCCTTCGCGAGCCGGCCCACCTCCACCAGCAGGTCTTCGCGCAGGGTGCAGCAGATGCAGCCGTTGCTCATCTCGACCAGCTTCTCGTCGGTGCGCGACAGCTGCGCGCCGCCGTCGCGCACCAGCGCGGCGTCGATGTTGACATCGCTCATGTCGTTGACGATGACCGCCACGCGGCGGCCTTCGCGGTTGTGGAGGATGTGGTTCAGCAGCGTGGTCTTGCCGGCACCGAGAAAGCCGGAGAGCACGGTGACGGGGAGGCGATCGGCCATGGGGGCAGCTTCCATATATGCAACAGAATTGCATTATATGGATCAACGCAACTTGGTTGCGTTTGCCGCTCAGTATTGGAGTTGGGGATACCAGTCCTTGCCCCGCCCTTCGGGCGTCATGTCCAGCAGGTTCCAGATCGGCATGGCGTCGGGCGCGCCGCGCGGGTCCTGCCCCGGGTCGGCAGTGCCCGGGCTCATCTCGGCCGCCCAGAAATGGCGGATGGTCTCGCCGTCGCGCCGGAACACATTGAACGCCGGGTTGTCGCCGCCGTCGGGCTTATCGCCGGCGTAGTCGCGGTTGAAATCGTTGCCGCCCGACGAGTACAGCGGCAGGTGGCGCCAGCCGCGTTCCCGTGCAAAGGAAGCCATGCGGTCGATGGGCGAGGTGGCGATCACCGCGAACGCCACGCGCTGCAGGATGTCGGGCATTTCGCCGTCGTAGGCGCTGAGCAGCGACGTGCACATGGGGCATGGCCGCTCCCGCTTCGGCCCGAACATCCAGTTGTAGGTGATGAGGGTGCCGTGCTTTCCGAAAAGCTCGGAGAATTTCACCGGGCCGTCGATGCCCTGGAACAGGTAGTCCTGCGGCACGACGCCGCCCGGCGGCAGCGCGCGGCGCATCTCCGCCACGCGCTCGATGCGGCGGCGCAGATCGATTTCCTCGGCGAGCAGTTCGGTGCGCGCCTTGCGGTACTCGGCGCTTTCGCCGGGAAAGCGGACGGGGTTGGATCTTGCGAGCTGGCTGGCCGAAGCAAGGCCCAAGGACTTTGCACTGGAAGACATGGCGGATCACCTCCTGAAGCCCGGAAGATGGGCATTGACGTAGATCGCGGCGCCATATTGGCCCCGAACATTGCGCCGCGCCAGTACGCGCTTTTCCCCTGCCGGACCTGGAGTTGTCCTACGCCGCCCTACATCTCGAACGCCTCGACCTGCCGCCCGTCGATGTCGGTGAAGCCGTAGGCGCGCGCCAGGTCGGCCACGCGCAGCACTTCGCCGGTCTTGTCCATCACTGCGGGGTCGGCAGCCAGCGCGGCCACCGCCCGGCCCAGATAGCGCGGCGATTCGGTGCGCGCGAGTTCGGGCTTCTCCTGCCAGTGCGCCTCGTCGGTCTTGTGGCCGGCCAGCACGAATTCCGTGCGCATCCAGCCCGGCGACACCGCGAGGGACGCCACGCCGTGCGGCTTCAGTTCATGCGCCATGCCGAAGGCCAGCCGCGTCATCGACGCCTTGGCCAGGTCGTAGAACAGGCTGCCGCGCAGGTAGCGGCCCCGGTCCCAGAAGGTGGTGGTGACGATCAGCCCCTTCTTCTGCCGAACCAGCATTGGCGCGGCGCAGCGGCTGGCCACCAGATGGTTGCGCACGCCGCGGTCGAACATCGTGTCCCAGTTCGATAGCGGATGTTCCCAGAACGGCGCCTCGAACACGCCGTTGAAACTCTCGTGGCCGCCCCAGGCGTTGTTGACGAGCAGGTCGAGGCGGCCCTGCTCGCGGTCCACGCGATCGAACAGCGCGGCCACTTCGTCTTCACGGGTGTGGTCGCATTGCACGGCGATGCCCCGGCCACCCTGGCGCGTGACCTCCTCGGCCGTGTCGTCGATGCTTCCGGGCAGCGCCTTCAGGTCCGACAGGGCCAGCAGTTGGCCGTAGCTGGAGGCAGGCTGGTCTCGCGTGCTGCGTCCGGTGACGTACACGGTGGCGCCGGCAGCGCCCAGTTCGACCGCGATGCCGCGCCCTGCGCCCCGGCTTGCGCCCGTGACCACAGCCACGCAGTCCTTCAACGGACGGTCGGTGCTTTCTTCTTTCTGCATCTTTTCGGCTCCTTGCTTGAGAGCGCATGAAGATAGGCCGCGCTCAGCCGCCCGTCTTGGAAGAAACCGAAGCCGTTCGCCCTAGGAACTCGGTCGGCGTGACGCCGCACAGCGCGCGGAACTCGTTGACGAGATGCGACTGGTCGTAGAAGCCGCCTTCCAGCGCAAGGTCGGCCCAGTCCGGCGCCGGCCGCTGCCGCAGCGCGCGCAGGCAGCCGTGCATCCGCGCGAGCCGGCTCCAGGCGCGCGGCGACAGGCCGACGTGTGCATGAAAAAGCTGCTGCAGCCGACGTTCGCCGACACCAACCGCCGCCGCCGCATCGCGCAACGAAAGCCGCCCTTCGGACGCAGCGATCAACCGCGCCGCATGCGTGGCGATGTCGTTGCCCGCGATGCGGCTGCCGCGCAGGCGATGCAGCAGCGCGGCATGCAACAGCGCGACACGCTGGGCGTCGCCGGGCGCTTCGGCCATGCGCTCGAGCAGCGCCGAACCCTCCCCTCGCCACAGCGCATCGAGATGGACCGCGCCGCCGCCGATCTCACCGGCCGGCAGCCCGAGCAAGCAGGCAGCGGCGCCAGGGCGCAGCGTGACGGAAAGCCCCTCGACCTTGCCCCGCATGCGCACCACGACCGGTGCGGCCGAGGCGCCGATGGCCTCCACCGCCAGGCCGTCCCCGTCGCCAGCAGACGGCGCGTCGCCGAAGTTGAAGACCAGCCGCACCGCCCCGTCGGGCAGCACGCGCTCGCGCATCTCGTGGCCATCGGCAAAAGTTTCGCGGTACAGCATGAGGTGCGACACATGCCCGCGCAACGCGGCACCTAACGGAAACGCGCGCAGCGTGCCGGCGGGCACGGCCGATTCCGGCCCGTGCAGGGGGTCGTCTTCGAGCCGGAGGAAAAGGCGTTCGCCCATGGGTGCCGATTGTGTTGAAAAAGAGGCCACCTCAGGTCGCTGAAAATCGGCCTCTGCACTTTTTCGGTACCGTCCGCCGCATGCCCGCCACCGCCCTGCCCGTTCTCTACTCGTTCCGCCGCTGCCCGTACGCCATGCGCGCGCGGCTCGCACTGGCGGCCGCGGGGCAAGCCTGTGAGCTGCGCGAGGTGGTGCTGAAGAACAAGCCCGCAGAAATGCTCGCCGCCTCGCCCAAGGGCACGGTGCCGGTGCTGCTGACCGGCGACGGCACGGTGCTGGAGCAAAGCCTGGACGTGATGCTCTGGGCCCTGCGCCGCAACGATCCCCTGCGCTGGCTGGCGCCCGAGGCCGGCACGCTTGCGGACATGCTCGCGCTGGTCGCCGAATGCGACGAGGGCTTCAAGCCCCTGCTCGACCGCTACAAGTACCCCGACCGCCATGCGGACGGCGGCGTGCCGGCCCGCGAACAGGGCGCGCTATTCCTGCGCAGCCTCGAAGACCGGCTATCGGCCTCGCCGCAGCTCACCGGCGGCCATTCCACGCTGGCCGACGCCGCGCTGATGCCCTTCGTGCGCCAGTTCGCGATGGTCGACGCCGCATGGTTCGCCGCGCAGCCGTGGCACCGCCTGCTGGCCTGGCTCGACGGCTGGACCGGCTCCGGACTGTTCGAGCGCGTCATGCAGAAGTACGCGCCGTGGAAGGCGGGCGAGGCCGGCGTCCGGTTCTAGCCGGACATGACCGCCGCGGAAGCGCGCTGGATGCACTCGATGAAGTGCTGCGCCGCCGGCGTCGACAACTGTCCCCTGCGCCGCAGCACGCACACGTTGAGCATGGGCAGTGCCTCGTCGACATCGACCCGGCGGATGCCGTGGCGCTTGAAAGTCAGCTTGACCAGCGGCTCGACGAACAGGCCGATCAAATCCATGTTCCCCACCAGCCCCAGCGCCACCGTTACCGACTGCCCCTGGATGATGCGCGAGGGCGGTGGCAGCCCGAGCGGCGTGAACAGCGGCGCCACCGACTCGCGCCCCCGGTGGTCGTCGCCCGGCAATATCCATTCGGCCGGGTACAGGTCGAGCAGCGAGCGCGCCCCGCGCAGCGGATGGCGGTTGCGCATGCCCACCACCAGCTGCACCGGAAACAGCTCCAGCGCCTCGAACTGCGGATCGAGCGTGCCCGGCACCACGTGGGCCACCGCGAAGTCGAGGTAGCCGTCGCGCAGCCGCGCCAGCATCCACGGCAGCACCGCTTCGCTGAACTGCACGTCGACGGCGGGCAGGCGGGTGTGGAAATCCTTGAACGCGGGCGGCAGCACGGTGAGCGCGAACGATGCGCTCACCGCCATCGACACCGTGCCGGTGGCGCCGTCGCGGATCTGCGCGATCTCGTCCCGCGCGCGCTGCATGTCGGCCAGCAGCAGCCGCGCGCGCGGCGCAAAGGCCTGGCCGAACTCGGTGAGCCGCACGCCCTTGACGCTGCGCTCCACCAGCGGCGCGCCGACCTCGCGCTCCAGCTCGCGCACGATCTTCGTCACCGCGGGCTGCGACAGCCCCAGCACCCGGGCCGCGGCGCGGATGCTCATCTGCTCGACCACCGCCACGAAGGCGTGCAACTGATTGGGTTTCATGACAACCAAAAGTTATCGTTATGGCCCAATTATTGTCTTTTCATGACAGCGGCGAGTCTCTAGCATCCGGCGCGGCCAGGGGCATACATAACTCCGGCAGACATCCATACAAAGCAAGCACACACTGGAGAGACATGAGCATCCCAAGCAACCCGCCGGCATCGAGCCCCGCGCGCCGGCGCCAGACCATCGTTGCCACCACCATCGGCAACGGCCTGGAGTTCTTCGACTTCACCGTCTACGGCTTCCTGGCGCTCGTGATCGGCAAGCTCTTCTTTCCGACCTTCAATTCCTACGGGCAACTGCTGCTGACGGTGGCGAGCTTCGGCGTGGGCTTCATCATGCGGCCGCTGGGCGGCATCGTCATCGGCGCCTACGCGGACCGCGCGGGCCGCAAGAAGGCCATGACGCTCACCATCTTCCTGATGGCGCTGGGCTGCGCGCTGATCGCGTTCACGCCCACCTACGCGAGCATCGGCGTCGCGGCGCCGATCGTCATCGTGCTGGCGCGGCTCATCCAGGGTTTCTCGGCCGGCGGCGAGGTGGGCGCATCGACCACGCTGCTGGTGGAACACGCCACGCCGGCCAACCGCGGCTACATGGCGAGCTGGCAGTTCGCCAGCCAGGGCCTGGGCGTGCTGATGGGCGCCGTGGTGGTGGGCGTGCTCACGACCACGCTCTCGGCCGAATCCATGCAGAGCTGGGGCTGGCGCGTGCCCTTCGTGATCGGCATGCTGATCGCGCCGGTGGGCATGTACATACGCCGCCACCTCGAAGAGTCGCTGCACATCTCGCCGGCCGAAGCCGCCGCGCCGCGCGAAAGCAGCCTGAAGATCGTCTGCACGCAGCACGGCAGGACGGTGCTGGCCGCCATCCTCACGCTGGTGGGCGGCACCACGGCGGCCTACGTGGTCACGTTCTACATGCCGACCTATGCGGTGCGCGAGCTCGGGTTCACGCCCTCGGTGGCGCTGTTCGGCGCGGCGCTCACCGGCCTCATCTCTTTCGCTTTCGCGCCCTTCGTGGGCAAGCTGTCCGACGTGGTGGGCCGCAAGCCGCTGATCCTGTGGAGCCGCATCGCGCTGGCCGTGCTCATCTACCCGGGCTTCCTGTGGCTCAACGCCTCGCCCACGCCCACGGTTCTTTTCGTGGTGCTCGGCGTCTTCAGCTTCGGCCTGGTGGTGCAGACGGTGCCCGGCATCACGATGCTGCCGGAGATGTTTCCGAAGGCGGTGCGCGCGAGCGGCATGTCGCTGGTGTACAGCGTGGGCGTGGCTCTCTTCGGCGGCTTCGCGCCCTTCATCAGCACCTGGCTGCTGAACGCAACGGGCAGCAAGCTGGCGCCGGCCTGGTACCTGGTGGCGATGACGGTCGTCTCGCTGCTCGGCCTGCTCTGGCTGCGCGACCATACCGGCCGCGACATCGACGCCGCGGGCGCCCACGCGGCCTCGGCCTGAACAGTTCTTCCCGACATTCCAAGCACAGGAGTCCCCGCCTCATGACGACACAACGCTCCGCCGCCACGCGGCATTTCTCGGGCACGTATGCCGAAGCCCGCGCCAAGTTCCTCGACGCCGCCGCCCAGCGCGGCGCGGCCGTCGAGTCGTTCGTGCTCGATGCGCACCGCGGCGCGCTCGGCGAAGAGCTGGCCACCGACGTTGCGCTCATCGGCGCCATCGACGCGAAGAAGCTGCTGCTCGTGACCTCGGGCACGCACGGCCCAGAAGGCTTCAGCGGCTCGGGCGCGCAGATCGCCACGCTGAACGACGCCGACCTGCTCTCTCGCCTGGAGCAGGCCGGCGTGGCGCTGCTGCTGGTGCATGCCGTCAATCCGCACGGTTTTTCGCACCTGCACCGCACCAACGAAGACAACATCGACCTGAACCGCAACCACATCGACTTCAATGCGCCGCTGCCGGTGAACGCCGCCTACGCCGAAGTCGAGCCGCTGGTGCTGCCCGCCAGCTGGCCGCCCACGCCCGCCGACGAGGCCGCCGTGGGCGCCTATATCCAGAAGCACGGCATGACCGCTTTCCGCGCGGCCGTGACCAAGGGCCAGTACACCTCGCCCGACGGCCTGTTCTACGGCGGCACCGCGCCGTCGTGGAGCAACGGGACCATCCGCAAGATCCTGCGCAAGTACGCGGCCTCGGCCACGCACCTGGGCTGGATCGACGTGCACACCGGCCTGGGCCCCTACGGCCACGGCGAGAAGATCTACCCGGGCCGCAACACGCCCGAAGACCTGGCGCTGGCCCACGCCTGGTGGGGCGCCGACGTGTTCGCGCCGTTCGCGGGCGACTCGGCCTCGGCCGACGTGTCGGGCCCGGTCATCTCGACCGCCTACGACGAGTGCCCGAACGCCCGCATCGCGCCCATGGGCCTGGAGTTCGGCACCCTGCCCGACCTGGAGGTGCTGAACCGCCTGCGCGCCGACACCTGGCTGCGCCGCCACCCCGAAGCGCCCGACGCGCAGAAGCGCGAGATTCGCCAGCAGCTGCGCGACGCCTTCTACTGCGACAACGAGGAATGGAAGGGTATGGTGCTGGGGCAGACCCGCGTCGTGCTGCTGCAGACGCTACAAGGCCTGCGCAAAGCCTGAGGAGACAGTCAGCGTCCGGACTTCAGCCGAAGTTCGGCGCGCGCCGTTCGCGCAGCGAGGCAACGCCCTCGCGCACGTCGGCGCCCGCGAAGCCCATGAATTCGAGCGCCAGCGAGGCGTCGAAGGTCGGGCCGGCCTGGCGCAGCCAGTTGTTCAGCGCGTACTTGGTGAGGCGAATCGCGCTCTGGCTGCCGGCCGCGAGCCGGTCGGCCACTTCGTAGGCGCGCGGCAGCAGGTCGGCTTCGTCCACCGCGAGCGACACGAGGCCGATGCGCTCGGCCTCCTCGCCGCTCACCGGCTCGCACAGCAGCAGGTGGTACTTGGCCTTGGCCATGCCGCACAGCAGCGGCCACACGATGGCCGCATGGTCGCCCGCCGCCACGCCGAGCCGCGTATGGCCGTCGACGATCTTCGCGTTTTTGGTGGCAATGGAAATGTCGGCCAGCAGGCCCGCCACCAGCCCCGCGCCCACGGCCGGGCCGTGCATGGCGCTGACGATGGGCTTGTCGCAGTTGATGATGTTGTAGACCAAGTCGCGCGCCTCGCGCCACACGCGCTGGCGCACCGCGTCGTCGGTGGTCATGTCCTGCACCATCGCCAGGTCGCCGCCGCCCGAGAAGCCCTGGCCCTCGCCCCGCAGCACCGCGCAGCGCACCGTGTCGTCGGCCGACACGTCGCGCCAGATCTCGGCGAGTTCGCGGTGGCCGTCGTGGCCGGCCGTCGGCAGCTTGCCGTTGGCCGCGCGCATCTGGATGTCGAGCACCGCGCCGTTCGCGCCCCGGCGCGTGATGGCAAGGGTCTGATAGCGGGTGTAGTCCATGGCGGCTCCGTCTTTCTTATTTCTTGGCGGCGATCTCGCGGCAGCGCCGAACGTTGCCGTCGAAGCGCGCCGCAAGGCCGGGCTCGCACGCATCGTCGCCGGGGGTGAGCTTGCACATGCCGACCACCACGTAGTCCATGACCGCCGACGTGCACATCGGGTAGGCCGCAAGCTCGGGATTGGCCTTGACCTTGAAGCCCCAGCGGTCCGAGAACTCCACCGTGCGCGCCATCGCGTCGTGGAAGAAGCCGCGGTCCTTCGCGGCGATGGCGGCTTCCATGCGCGGCAGTTCCTCGTTCAGGTAGCCGACCGCATCGAGCGGGAAGTCGGTGGGATTCTGCTGCGCCGTGGCCATGGATGCGGCCAGCACCAGGGGCAAGGCAGAAAAGATGCGCAAGGCCGGAGCGAGCGCGGAACGAAGGGACGGGCTTTGAAGGTGCATGGCCGTGAATTCTGCAACGTTTTGAAGCACTTTTGAATGAGCGGCGATGCGCGGGCGCGACGGCGCCTACTTTCCCTTCTTCTGCTTGTCGTACTTGCGCCAGTACTGGAACTCGTCCTCGTGCACTTCGAGGTCGATCTCCGAAATGCGCATCTGCAGCCGTTCCTGCACCTCGGCCACGGCCTTGTTGTAGACCAGCGGGCCGACTTCCTCGAGGAAGAAGCCGAGCAGCGCGCCGGCGCCGATGTTGCCGATCGGCTCTTCCATGTTCTCGCGGAAATAGCGCTCGATGGAGGTGATGGCCTGCTGGCGCGCTTCCTTCGAAATCTCGATGGTCATGGGTGTGTGTCTGTCAGGGATGGAGTCGATCGATTGTGCCGGGCGCGGCCGCGTCCCGGCGTTAGCTACCATGCGCCCACAACAACACACAACCGGAGACAGACACCATGAAGATCCGCCCCGCCGCGCTCGCGGCCCTTGCCCTGGCCGCCCTCGCCTCGCTTTCCGGCTGCACCTCCATGACGCCCACCGTGGCGCAGCGCCAGCTGATGCTGGTGGCCAACGACGAGAAGCAGTCCTGGAACGACGCCGGCGCCGTCATCCTCGGCCCCATGGGGCGCGACACCGTGCAGGTGCTCGACATCGGCACCGACCCGCTCGCGCCCAAGGTGCTGGGCACGCTGCAGCTTGACAACACCATCGCCGGCCCGCCGACCAACCTGGCCATCACGCCCGGCGAAACGCTCGCGCTGGTCGCCAACTCGCTCAACGTGGTCGAGGAGAACGGCGTGCGCAAGCAGGTGCCCGACAACCGGCTGTTCGTGATCGACCTGACCACCACCCCGCCCAGGCTGCTGGACACGCTGCAGGTCGGCAAGCAGCCCTCGGGCCTGTCGATCAACCGCGCGGGCAACCTGGCGCTGGTGGCCAACCGCGCCGACAACTCGGTGAGCGTGCTGCGCATCGCGGGCAAGAAGGTCACGCTGATCGACACCGTGGCCATGGGCGATTCCGTGGCGCACGTGCGCTTCACGCCCGACGGCAGGCGCGCGCTGGCGGCCAAGTTCCCGAGCCACAAGATCGCGCTGCTCGACGTGGACGGCGAGAAGGTCAGCTACAACAAGCTCGACCTGGCGGCGGGCCTGTGGCCCTACAACGTCGACGTGACGCCCGACGGCAAGCTCGCGCTCACGGCCGACAACGGCAACTCGGGCGCGTCCGACGGCCAGGTCGACACCGTGAGCGTGATCGACATGGAAGCCGCGCCGCCGCGCGTGGTCGACAAGGTGGTGGTCGGCGACGGGCCCGAGGGCCTGGCCGTGAGCCCGACCGGAAGGCATGCGGTGGCGGTGATCCTGCGCGGCAGCAACGCGGCGAAGAACGCCTACTTCTACAACCGCAACGGCTCGGTGGTGCTGCTGAAGATCGACGGCAAGAAGGTCACGCGCGCCAACGAGGTGGTGGTGCGCGGCCTGCCCGAAGGCGCGGTGTGGAGCGCCGATGGCAAGTACCTCTACGTGGGCAACTTCATCGACAAGGACATCACCATCCTGCGGCTGGACGGCGACACGCTGGTGCCGACGGGCAAGTCGTTCGTGCTGGAAGGCCATCCGGCCGCGATGCGCGGGACAATGACGCACTGAATCCACTTTTCCCGAACGAAGAAGAAGCCATGGCGCAACCCAAACGACAACTCCGCACGCTCGAACGCGGCATCCTCTGCCTCGTGATCGGTGCAGCCGTTCTGCTGGCGCCGCGCTTCCTTCAGGGCACGCGCTGGTTCGAGATGGTGGCGGGGGCCTATATCGTGGGCTGGTTCGCGCTGGTGCTGGGCGCGGTGCTGGTGGTGGTCGAGCTGCTCAAGCGCGGCAAGCCGCGCCAGTAGCGCGAGGAGCGCAAGGAGCGCAGGCAGGCCCCGATAGGATCGCCTGTCAGGCCTTCTTGCCGCGCAGTTTGCCGACCAGTTCCACCACGGCCAGCACGATGGCGCCGGCCACCACGCCCACGCCGGCGTTCACGCCCATGGAGCCCAGCGTGCCGAACACGCCGCCAGTGGCCTTGGCCCAGTCCTCGACCGCATGCCCGAGTGCCGGCACGCCGTGCACCAGGATGCCGCCGCCCACGAGGAACATGGCCGCGGTGCCGGCCACCGACAGCGCCTTCATGAGCCAGGGCGCCGCCACCAGGATGCCGCGGCCCAGGGCCTGCGCACCCGCGCTGGCGCGCCGGCTCAGGTAGAGGCCGGCGTCGTCGAGCTTCACGATGCCGGCCACCAGGCCGTACACGCCGACGGTCATGATGAGCGCAATGCCCGCCAGCACGGTGAGCTGCGTGGTGAACGGCTGGCCCTGCACGGTGCCCAGCGTGATGGCGATGATTTCGGCCGAAAGGATGAAGTCGGTGCGCACCGCGCCCTTGATCTTGTCCTTCTCGACCGCGACCACGTCGACCGAAGCGTCGGCCACGGCCTGTTCATGGCGCCCGGTGTCTTCGGCGTGTTCCTTCTTGTGCAGGAACTTGTGGGCGAGCTTCTCGGCGCCCTCGAAGCAGAGGAATGCGCCGCCGACCATGAGCAGCGGCGTCACCAGCCACGGCAGCCAGGTGCCGATGGCCAGGGCGGCCGGCACCAGGATAGCCTTGTTGATGAACGAGCCCTTGCACACGGCCCACACCACGGGAATCTCCCGTTCGGCCCTGACGCCGGACACCTGCTGCGCATTGAGCGCAAGGTCGTCGCCCAGCACGCCGGCCGTTTTCTTGGCGGCCACTTTGGTAAGAACAGACACGTCGTCCAGGACGGTCGCGATGTCGTCGAGCAGCAGGAGCAGGCTGGAGGCCATGGGCAGGTCGGGAAGAAAAGAGAAGCGGCGAGCTTAGCCGTTGCCCTGGACCCGCCCCTCAATACCCATATGGGGCCGGTTCAGAGCGCGCTCAGCGCCAGTGCCAGCACCGCCACCAGCGAGGCGCCGAACACCGCCAGGCCCACGCGGCGGCGGCGGTGCGTGAGCAGCCACAGCGCCACGCCAGACACCGACAGGAAGATCAGGCTGCCGGCCAGCGTGTCGACCAGCAGGATCCACGGCAGCGGCATGCCGCCGCCCTTGTGCATGTTGGTGAGCGTGGCGACGAAGCCGTTGTGCGTGGTGGCCACGCCCACGGAGCGGTTGCCCTGCCAGTACTCGGCCTGCACCATTTCGTTCGGCCCGCCGAAATTGAAGACCCAGTGCGCCGGCTGCGTGAGCGCCGGTGCCCCGCGGTCATTCTTGTCGGCCCATGCCACGGGCTTGGCGGGCTCGATGCGGGTGGAGTTGGGCGGCCCGCTCATGCGCAGTGCCTCCTGCAGCCATCGGCTCATGGCCTCGGGCGTCTCGGGCGCGGGCTCGGGCAACGCCAGCTGGGCGCGGGTGCGTTCCTGCGCCTGCGGCAGCTTCAGCACGTTGCGGTGGTTGAGCCAGATGCCGCTGAAACCGAACAGCAGCCCCAGCACCGCGCCCCAGAGGCCGATCCAGCCGTGCATGCGGCGGATCCACTGCACGGCGGCCGTGCGGCGCTGGTGGGAGCGCACGCGCGCGGCGTGGCCCAGGGTGCTGCTGTCGTGGTCCATGGCAGCGGGTATCAGGAAACGTCGCGCTTGAGCCGGATTTCCTCGACACGCACGGTGCCGAAGGCGGTGGTCTTGGCGGTCTTCATCTCGCGCTTGAAGCCGGCGAGTTCGTGGAAGCGCATGGCGCGGTCGTTGCGAATGGGCACCCAGATCGTGACCGTGGTGCAGCCCTCTTCTTCCAGGCCTTCGCGCGCGGCGTCCCACAGGGCCACGCCGGCGCCCTTGCCCCAGTGCTCGGGCTTGACGTAGATGGCCCAGATTTCGCCGGTGGTGGGCGGGGTCTTGGGGTCGCGCGAGCGGTCGAAGCCGACGAAGCCGACGATCTGGCCGCCGTGCGTGACCACGTGCACCTGGGGTTCGCTGTATTCGATGGCTTCGCGCCACTTGGCTTCCCGCGACGCCGGGGCCAGGGTGCGCAGCTCTTCTTCGGGGAGGATGCCTTCGTAGGCAGCCTTGGCGGCCAGGGCGTGGACTTCGGCGACGGCCTTGGCGTCGCGCAGGGTGGCGGGGCGAACTTCGTAATCTGACATGAATGCGGGGAAATCAATGGAACCGCGTATTGTCGCCGCACCGCTAAACTGCCCGCTGCATCCGTCGTAACAACAGGAGAAATCGACATGGCCAAGGGTCAGCAACGCAGCACCAAGGAAGCGAAGAAACCGAAGAAGGACACCTCGCCGCCCAAGCCCGTCGGCACCGGCGGCATCGAACCGGTCCGCACGGTCACCACCGCAGTGATCCCGCGCGGCAAGCTCAAGAACAAGTGACCGACGCAGCACCGGCCCCGGCCAGGCCCGCGCAGCCGCGCAATCCGCTGCACGGGCTCACGCTGGAGGCCATCGTGACGGCACTGGCCGGCCACTATGGATGGGAACAGCTCTCGGAGCTGGTTCCCATCCGCTGTTTCGCGATCGACCCGAGCGTGAGCTCCAGCCTCAAGTTCCTGCGCAAGACACCCTGGGCGCGCGAGAAGGTCGAGAGCCTGTACCTCTTCATGCTGCGCGAGCAACGCCGCGAACAGCAGCAGCAGAATCCCCCCACCCCCTGATCCCTCCTGATCCCGCAACGATGAAGGTTCGACTCGAACCGTCGGGCCTCGGCTTCGAGGCCGACGCCGGCACCACGCTGCTGCAGGCCGCCGAGGCCGCGGGCATCGAGCTGCCCAGCTCCTGCCGCAACGGCACCTGCCGCACGTGCATCTGCCGGCGGCTGTCGGGCGAGACCCGCCACACCATCGAATGGCCGGGCCTGAGCATCGACGAAAAAGAAGAAGGCTGGATCCTGCCCTGCGTGGCGCA
Organism: Variovorax sp. MPBD4-3; assembly: GCF_058809745.1. Classification (NCBI taxonomy): domain Bacteria; kingdom Pseudomonadati; phylum Pseudomonadota; class Betaproteobacteria; order Burkholderiales; family Comamonadaceae; genus Variovorax; species Variovorax sp. MPBD4-3. The sequence continues at coordinate 1,368 of NZ_JBXASW010000048.1, read as the reverse complement.
GGCGCTGGGCGACCTCACGCTCGACGTGCCGGGCGCGCGCGCCCTCTTCCCGGACTGAGTTCGCCGGCCAGGCTACGAAGACACGGGCCTGGCAGCGGCGGGCGCCGCCACCGTCAGCCGGTCGCGCTGCGCCAGCGAGGGGAACAGCTTGAACCAGGTGAGCGCCACCAGCATGGTGCCGACGCCGCCCACCACCACCGAGCCGACCGGCCCCAGCAGCGCCGCCGTGGCGCCCGACTCGAATTCGCCGAGCTGGTTGCTGGCGCCGATGAAGATGGAGTTCACGGCGCTCACGCGCCCGCGCATGGCGTCGGGCGTTTCCAGTTGCACCAGCGTCTGGCGGATCACCACGTTGACCATGTCGGCCCCGCCAGACACCGCCAGCGCGATCAGCGACACGACGAAGCTCTTGGAGATGCCGAACACCACCATGCACAGCCCGAACAGCGCAATGGCCATCAGCAGCGTGCGCCCCACGTGGCGCTCGACCGGCCGGCGCGTGAGCGCGATCGACATCACCAGCGCGCCCACGGCGGGCGCGCCGCGCAGCAGGCCCAGCCCCCAGGGGCCGGTGTGCAGGATGTCCTTGGCGTAGATGGGCAATAACGCCACCGCGCCGCCCAGCAGCACCGCGAACAGGTCGAGCGAGACCGCGCCGAGCACCGGCTTGCGCTTCCAGATGAAGTCGACGCCCGCGAACACCGTGGCCAGCGTGACCGGCTCGCGCGCAGCCGGCGTGTAGGCATAGCGCAGCCGCAGCACCAGCGCGCAGGCCAGCGCAAAGCACACCACGCTGGCGCCGTAGACCACCGCCATGCCGGCCACGAACAGCAGCCCGCCCAGCGCGGGCCCGCCGATGATCGCGCCCTGCATGCCGGCCGAGCTGAAGGCCATCGCGCGCGCCAGCATGGTCGGGGGCACCAGCTGCGGCGTCAGTGCCTGCTGCGCCGGCATCTGGAAGGCACGCACCGCGCCCAGCACCAGCGACAGGCCCAGCAGCAGCCCGCGCGTGTCGTGCTTGCCCATCACCGCCAGCAGCAGCACCAATGCGACCAGCCCCTGCACCGCGAAGCAGGCCGCGACGATGCGCCCCCGGTGATGGCGGTCGACGATGTGGCCCGCCAGCAGCGCCAGCAGCAGCGCGGGCACGAACTGGTAGAGGCCGACCAGGCCCAGGTCCCAGGCGCTGCCGGTGAGGTCGTACATGTGCCAGCCGATGGCCACCAGCAGCATCTGCGAGGCGGCGGTGCCGAAGAGCCGCGCCGTCCACATCTGCATGAAGGGACGTTCGCGCGTCAGGTCGGAAAAGCTGGGGGAGGAAGCCGCGCCGGCCGGAACGGCGGAGGCTGCGGGGGGAAAGGAAGCGGG
>NZ_JBXASW010000047.1:0-49714 GCF_058809745.1 Variovorax sp. MPBD4-3 | reverse complement strand
CGACTGGGTGGCGAGCACGCTGCCGCCGCCACCACCGCCGCCACCGCCGCCCGGGTTCGAGCGGTTGTATCCGCCGGTGCCGCCGTTACCGCCGTTGCCGGCCGTGATCGTGGCGGTGACAGGAACGAAGCCGGTCCGGGCGGAACCGCCGCCGCCGCCGCCGCTGCCGTCCAGCCTGTCCGGGGTGAAGCCGCCCGCCGCCGAAGTACCGTTGGCTCCATTGGTGCCGAGGGCGCCGCCGACGGCGCCTGCGGCCGACTGATCGCCCTGCCCTCCATGGCCGCCCAGCCCGGTCGTGCTGCTGCCCACCGTTTGCCCCGCGCCGGAACTGCCGTTGACGAGGAAGCCACCGCCACCGCCGTCACCACCTGCGAACGATGGCCCCGCCAGCATCAGCAGAGATGCAGCACCCGCCGCCAGCGCCACCGCGCGTTGGCTCTTCTTGCCGCGGGCATGGGTGTTCTCCGAAACAGCCACCCAGGCGCCGAGCGCCGAGTTCCAGATGCTGCGATGAGCTTTGTTCATTGTTCTTTAACCTTTGAAAGGGGTTGCTGATGCACCAACGAAGTGCAAGTGGTCAGTGATTGTTTATTTTTGTTAACTAACTGCTTCCTGGATATAACCAATATTGGTTATTTGTTAACCTTTCGTGCTTCCGAAGTTTTCGGAAACTTCCGGAAATACAGCACGGCCCGGCGCGACAATCCGGCCCATGGCCACCTCTTCAGACCTCCCGCCCCTCAACCGCCAGTTCGTCGCCCACTTCGGCGAAATGGGCAGCAAATGGGGCATCAACCGCACCGTGGGGCAGATCTACGCGCTGATCTTTCTGTCCGAGCGCGCGCTCAACGCCGACGAAATTGCCGAGCTGCTCGAGTTCTCGCGCTCGAACGTCAGCATGGGCCTGAAGGAACTGCAGGCCTGGCGGCTGGTGCACCTGCGCCACCACCCGGGCGACCGACGCGAATACTTCGAGGCGCCTTCGGACGTGTGGGAAATCTTCCGCGTGCTGGCCGAGGAACGGCGCCGCCGCGAGATCGAGCCCACGCTGTCGATGCTGCGCAACGCCCTGCTGGAATCACCCACGAGCGATGCCGAGCGCCACGCGCAGGAGCGCATGCGCGAGATGCACGACCTGATCGACAGGCTGATGAAGTGGTTCGACGACGTTCAGCGGCTCGCGCCCGAGACCGCCATGAAACTCATGGGCATGGGCGCAACGGTGACCAAGGTGCTGACGCTCAAGGACCGCATCACGGGCGGCGGCGCGTCGAAAAAGAAAAATCCCGCGGCCGACTGAAGCCGTCGGGACCGCGGGATCCGCTGCGGATGGGCGGCACTGCCGCCCCGGAGGCTAGAGCCGCTCCTGTCCTTGCGACGATTCAGGCGTCTCAAGCTTGGCCTTGCGAACGGCATCGTCGTCCATGAGTTCGTACCACATGGCGTTGAGCACGGCGAAAGCGGCTGCCAGCGGCAGGCCGAGGATCCAGGCGAAGTACCACATACTTTTTCCTCCGTTCGTTCAGTAGGCGTGTCCGCTCTCGTCGCGGATGGCTTGTTCGTCGACCTTGCCCCAGAGCACGTGATAGACCCAGCTGGTGTAGGCCACGATGATGGGAATGAAGAAGGCCGTGACCACCAGCATGATGAACAGCGTGAGATGGCTCGACGACGAATCCCACACCGTGAGGCTCGCGCGCGGGTCGATCGACGACGGCAGGATGAACGGGAACATCGACGCGCCCACGCTCAGGATGATGCCGGCGATGCCGAGCGCCGCCGTCAGCAGCGCGAGCACCGGGCGGCGCAGCGCGAGGCCGAGCAAAGCGCCCAGCGCGCCGACGAAGCCGGCCGCCGGAGCCGCCAGCGTCCACGGATGCGCCGCGTAGTTGGCGGTCCATGCGCCGGCATGCAGCTCGACCGTCTTGAGCATCGGGTTGGACGGCCCCACCGCATCGATCACGCTGCTGATGCGATAGCCGCCGATGCTCGTGGCCAGCAGCACGCCGCCCAGCGCATACAGCGCGACGGTGAGCACGGCGGCAACCATGCCGTAGCTGCGCGCCCGCTCGGCCACCGGCCCCGCCGTCTTCAGCAGCAGCCACGCCGCGCCGTGCATCACCAGCATGGCCACCGACACCAGCCCGCACAAGATGGCGAACGGATTCAGCAGGCCGAAGAAGCCGCCGTCGTAGAAGATGTGCATGTCGTTGTCGAAGCGGAACGGCACGCCCTGCAGCACATTGCCCACGGCCACGCCGCAGATCAGCGCGGGCACGAAGCCGCTGAAGAACAGCACCCCGTCCCAGCGCGCGCGCCACTGCGGCGACTCGCGCTTGCTGCGGAACTTGAAGGCCACCGGCCGCAGGATCAGCGCCGTGAGAATCACGAACATCGCCAGGTAGAAGCCCGAGAACGACACGGCGTACAGCTGAGGCCATGCCGCGAAGACCGCGCCGCCGCCGAGGATCAGCCACACCTGGTTGCCTTCCCACACCGGACCCACGCTGTTGATCACGACGCGCCGCTCGATGTCGTTGCGCGCCGCAAAAGGCAGCAGCATGCCGCTGCCCAGGTCGAAGCCGTCGGTCACGGCAAAGCCCACCAGCAGCACGCCGATCAGCAGCCACCAGATGAAGCGCAGGGTGTCGTAGTCGAGGAGTGTGTGGAGTGTCATGCTGCGCTCCCTGCGGAAGGAGAAGGAATGGCCGCGCCCGCGTGGGCCGGCGGAATGTGCGAGAGCGTGTCGCCCTCGTCGGGCGCATGCTCGGCATCGGGCCCCTTGCGGATGGCCTTGAGCATCAGCTTCATCTCGATGATGAGCAGCGTGGTGTAGATCGCGATGAAGCCCGCCAGCGTGAGCAGCAGCGTCTTCACGCCGAGGTTCGACACGGCCACCGCGGTCGGCAGCACGCCTTCGATCACCCACGGCTGGCGCCCGAACTCCGCCACCAGCCAGCCCGACTCGATGGCGATCCACGGCAGCGGAATCGCGAACACCGCGAGCTTCAGCAGCCAGCGGTGGCTGTCGAGCTTACGGCACGCCGAGAGCACGAAGAAGGTGCCCGTCAGCAGGATCAGCAGCATGCCGATGCCCACCATCACGCGGAACAGCCAGAACAGCGGCGCCACCTGCGGCACGGTGTCCCACGCCGCCTTGGTGATCTGCTCGTCGGTGGCCTGGCGCGGGTCGTCCACGTAGCGCTTGAGCAGCAGCGCATAGCCCATGTTGATGCCGTTGTCCTCGAAGTCCCCGCGCACGCCCTGCGTCACCTTGCCGGTGCCGCCCGCCTCGCGGATCTTCTGCAGCGCGTCGTAGGCCTTCAGGCCCTCACGGATGCGGACCTCGGCGCGCTTCACCAACTCGTCGATGCCGGGCATCACCGTGTCGAGCGAGCGTGTGCCGATCAGTCCCATCACCCCGGGGATGTGGATGGCGTAGTGCGTCTCGCGCGCCTCCTGGTCGGGGAAGCCGATGACCGTGAAGGCGGCAGGCGCGGGTTGCGTTTCCCACATGGCCTCGATGGCGGCGAGCTTCATCTTCTGGTGTTCGCCCGAGAGGTAGCCGCTCTCGTCTCCGAGCACCGCCACCGACAGCGCGGCGGCCAGGCCGAAAGAGGCCGCAACCGTCATCGAGCGCTTGGCCAGTTCAAGGTGACGGCCCTTGAGCACGTACCAAGCCGACACGCCCAGCACGAACACCGCCGCGCACACATACCCCGCCGACACGGTGTGCACGAACTTGGCCTGCGCCACGGGGTTGGTCAGCACGGCGGCGAAGTCGGTCACTTCCATGCGCATGGTCTGCGGGTTGAAGGCCGCGCCCACCGGGTTCTGCATCCAGCCGTTGGCGATGAGAATCCACAGCGCCGAGAAGTTGGAGCCGATGGCCACGGCCCAGGTGGCGACCAGGTGGCCCACCTTCGAGAGCTTGTCCCAGCCGAAGAAGAACAGCCCGACGAAGGTCGCCTCCATGAAGAAGGCCATGAGCCCTTCGATGGCCAGCGGCGCGCCGAAGATGTCGCCGACGTAGTGGCTGTAGTAGCTCCAGTTCATGCCGAACTGGAACTCCATCACGATGCCGGTGGCCACGCCCATCGCGAAGTTGATGCCGAACAGCACGCCCCAGAATTTGGTCATGTCGCGCCAGATCACGCGCCCGGTCATCACGTAGACCGTCTCCATGATGGCGATGATGATCGAAAGCCCGAGCGTCAGCGGCACGAACAGGAAGTGATACAGCGCCGTGACGGCGAACTGCAGGCGCGATAGCGCAACGATGTCGAGGTCCATGAGATCTTCCTTTGTGTTCCCTGTTTTCTGTTTTTCTTCGGTTCAATCCGGGCGCAGGCCGCGCAGCACCGCATCGAAGGCATCGCTTCCGCGGCGCAGGTCGGCAACGATGCGGCCGTGCCGCATGCACACGAGCCGGTCGGCCAGCGCGGCCTCGCGGCGCAGGTGCGTGGCGATCAGCAGGGTGCGCGCTCCGGCGTGTTGCGCAAGGCGCTGCAGCACGTCGTGCGCGACGGCTGCGTCGAGCGCCTCGGTCGGTTCGTCGAGCAGCCACAGCGGCACGGGGCGCAGCAACAGGCGCGCCAGCGCGAGCCGGCGCGACTGGCCGCCGGAAAGGCCCAGGCCGCATTCGCCGAGACGGGTGTCGAGGCCGGTCGAGAGGGCACGCACATCGGCGTCGAGGCCGGCGGCTTGCAGCACGGCCCACAGGCGCTCGTCGCTTGCGGCGGGGTCGGCCAGGCGGAGGTTGTCGCGCAGGCTGTCCTGGAAGAGTTCGGTGCGCTGGGTCAGCAGGCAGGCCGGCTGTGCGCTCACATGGCCGGCTTGCGGCGTGAGTTCGGCGGCGACGGCGGCCAGCAACGTCGACTTGCCGGCACCGCTGGCGCCCACCAGTGCGACGCGCTCGCCGGCGCGCAAGGTCAGCGACACATCGCTCAAGACCTCCGTGCGGCTGCCGGGGTGCGTGACACTGACGTTCTTCAACTGCAGCGCGAAAGGCGCATCGCCTTCGGGCTTCGCCGTCGCCGTCGCCGTCGCCGTCGCCGCATCGTATTCTGAAGACGCCATGCGCGGTGCGAGGCGCCGCACCGCAAGCCAGGTGCGCGCGGCATCGAGCGCGCCACGGCGCAGCGCCGCGAAAGGCTCGGTCGCCGTGAGCGCCACCAGCAATGCCAGCGCAGCCGCCGGTGCGCCGATCAGGCCCTCGCTGACGAGCGTTCCAACGATGAGCAGCACGCCCACGAGGGTCAGCGTGCCCGCACTGCCGTAGGCGAAGCCGGAAGCGGCCTCCAGCCGGTTCAATGCGAGATCGGCCTTGGCGAGTTGCGCATCGGCGCGCATCAGCGCCTCGCGCTGCGCGTCGATGCGGCCTGCCATCACCAGGTCGGTCTGGCCCGCGACGAGATCGACCGCTTGAGCGCGCAAGGCTTCGATGGCGTGCGCGCGCCGAATGGCAGGCCGACGAGCGCGCCTCGCCACGAGCAAGGCAATGCCCCAGCCGCTGATCACCAGCCACAGCGCCAGCGCCGCGCCCAGCGCCGCATTCATGAAGCCGAGCACCACGCCCGCGAGCAACGCCGCGCCCAACGCCGCGGCAGCGGGCACCAGCAGGCGCAGGTAAAGCGATTCGAGCGCATCGATGTCCGACGTCAGGCGGAACAGCAGGCGCGCCGGACGCATCAGCAATGCGCGCGCCGCATCGGGCCCGGCCCAGCCACGGAACAGGCGCACGCGCAGCGCCGCAAGCACGCCGAAGGTCGCGTCGTGCGTGACGAGCCGCTCGCCGTAGCGCGAAGCCGTGCGGCCCAGTGCGAGCAGCCGGATCCCGGCCGAGGGCATGAACACGTCGAAGGTGAAAGCCGTGGCCGCATGCAGGCCGGCCAGTGCTGTGGCCGTGATGAACCAGCCGGAGAGGCCGAGCAGCGCCATGCCCGCAAGCACGGTGACGGCAGCAAGCAGGCCACCCAGCAGCAGCGCGCGGGGCTGTTCGGCGAAGAAGGGGCGCAGCACCAGACGCAGTTCGCGCCATTGCGCAGTGTTGGTTCTGCGGGCGCTCATGCGGCCTTCTCCATGACTTCGGCGCCGAGGCTCACCACGCGGTCCATGCGCGCCGCGAGCGCGGGGTCGTGCGTGGCGACGATCAGCGTCTTGCCGCGTGCCAGTTCGACCAGGGCGTCTGCCGCGCGGGCGGCGGTCTCGGAATCGAGGTGCGCGGTCGGCTCGTCGACCAGCAGAAGGTCGGCGTGCGGATGCACCGCGATGCGGGCTAGCGCGAGCCGCACGGCCTCACCCCCGGAAAGGCCGCGCCCGCCCTCGCCCAGCGCCGTGCCGGGATGCGCCTGCGCCACGGCGTCGAGCGAGGCGAAGCGCATGGCCTCGGCCACGCGGCGCGTGCCGACGTCCTCGCGGCCCAAGGCTACGTTGGCCTCTACCGATCCGGCAAAGACATGCGGCGCCTGTCCCATCCACGCCATGCGCTGGCGCAGCGCGGCGACCGTGTGATCGGTGAGCGGCACGCCGCCGATTGAGATCTCGCCGCGCGCCGCCGGCACGAGGCCCGCGAGCAGCGACAGCAAAGCCGTCTTGCCTGAGCCGCTGGGCCCGGCCAGCGCGATGTGTTCACCGGCTGCGACGCGAAGCTCCAGGCCGTCGAAGACCGGATTCGTTTCTCCCGGCCAGGAGAAATGCAGGCCGTGGACGGCGACGGCGGGTGCGGCGCCGGCGGCGCCCGTGGCCGCACGCTTGAGCGACGCGCTCGCGCCGGGCAGCGGCAGCGTGTTCTGCTGCAGCCCATCGAGCGCCTGCAGTGCCGCCTCGCCCGCCGCCCGGTCGTGCCACACCGCCGACAACTCGCGCAGCGGCTCGAAGAACGCCGGCGCCAGCAGCAGGACGAACAGCCCCTCGCCGAGGCTCAGCGTTCGCCCCCACGTGCCGAAGCCGAGCGAGCCCAGCAGGTGGAAGCCGACATATGCCGCCACCATCGCCACGCCCAGGGCCGAGAAAAGCTCCATCACGGCCGACGAGAGAAATGCGATGCGCAGCACCGACATCGTCCGCACGCGCAGCGACTGCGCGGCATCGCCGAGCCGGTGCGCCGTGGCGTCGACGGCATCGAGCGCGCGCAGGGTCGCCAGGCCGCGCAGGCGGTCGAGCAGGAAGGCGTTCATGCTGCCCATCTCGACCATCTGCGCCTCGCTCGCGGCCTTGGCGCGCCAGCCGACGATGGCCATGAAGATCGGGATCAGCGGCGCCGCGACCAGCAGCACCAGCGCAGCCACCCACGAGAAGCAGGCCACCGCGCCAAGAATGAAGACCGGCACGACCGTCGCGCGCCAACGCGCCGGCTGGTAGCGCACGAGGTAAGGCACCAGCGCCTCCGCCTGTTCCGCAAGCACGCTGGCGGCCTGGCCCGAAGGCGCGCGGCCCCGGTCCAGCGGAGATCCGTCGGCCAATGCCTCGGCCGTCTGCGCGCGCAGTGCGCTGAGCCGGGCCCGTGCGCGGCCGAAGGTCCGGCGTGCGCCCCAGGCCTCGCAGGCGGCGCGCAACAAGCCCAGCAGCAGGATCGCGCCGGCCGGCAGCCACACCGCGCGAAGGCCCTGCCCCGACGCCAGCCCCTGCACCGCCATCGCCAGCAGGGCCGCCTGCGGCAGCCAAAGCAGCGCGGCAGCGCCTTGCACCACCCCGCCGACGTCGGGCGACGCGAAAGCCTTCAACGGCGATCGGGGGTGCGAGTGCTGGGCCATTCCTTGTTTTCTTGGATTTTCAGTATTTACTGAAATTTCCACAATCATACCGGAGACGAGAGCCACTGACGAGCCCGCAGACTGCACGGTCCGGCGCTCGAACGCAACACGTTCGGGAAGATTCAGCCCGGGCGCCCGCGCGGAGCGCCCCGGGGCTAGTAAGAAACAGCTATTCCGCTGACCAGCAACGCGGCAAAAAGCATGAACACGCCGCGCCACGAGGCCGGGCGCGACTCGACCCAGCGGTACAGGAGCGCCGCCGCTGCGATCGACAGGGCAAAGGTCGCGACCAGGCCGGCCGCATCGAACCATGCGCCGTGCGGCCCGGCATTCGCCACCGCCGCGTTCATGGCGAGCAGCACCGGAAAGTGGATCAGGAACAGCGAATAAGACATGCGCCCCAGCCGCTGCAGCGGCACGGCCAGCGCCGGCCAATGCGCCGGCGACAACCAGTGCCGGCGCTGCGCGACCGCGATCAGCAGCGCCGTCACCAGGGCGGTGGCGATGCGGCTGCGCCAGTCGATGGCGAGCGCGCCCGCCCCCACCAGGGCCAGCAGCGCGACCGCGCCCTGCCAGGTGCTGAAGCGCGTGGCGCGGCCGATCCAGAACACCAGCATGCCCAGGCCGTAGGTGCCGAAGAAATAGAAAGCGGTGTCGTCCAGCCCCGCGTTGCGGTTGAACAGCGCGAGCGATGCCACGGCCAGCCCCAGCACCAGCGCCACGGGCAACCAGCGCGCCGACAGGCTCGCATGCACCGCGCCGGCGGGACGCTGCAGCAGCGTGGGCAGCCCGACCAGCGCAAGCGCGAGCGCGAACAGCTGGAAGTCGATGGCCACGTACCAGACACCGGTCGACAGCGACTCATAGCCCAGCAAGTCCTGCAGCAGCAGCCCGTGCGCCACCAGTTGCCCGAAGGTGGGCGCGGCGGGTACCACTTCCTCATCGAGCCACGGCCGCACGACCGCCGCAACGAGCACGCACACGGTGAGCGCGGCCAGGTACGGCATCACCAGCCGCCCGTAGCGCTGCAGGATCCGCGCTACCGGCCGGTCGACGCGCAGCATGCCGTCGGGCGCGAGGCTCGCCGCGGCCAGGAAGCCGGCGATCACCAGGAACACCTGCACCGCCAGCCGCCCCTCGTCGGACAGCCAGGCGAAGAAATCGGGCGCGAGCGCATACGCGCCGGCCGGCATGGGGCCGTAGCGCGACAGGTGGTGCCCGACGATCACGGCGCACGCAATGCCCTTTGCCGCATCGAGCAGCGGCATGCGTCCCGCCGATGGCGACGGCGCCGGGGCGACGGGCGCCGCGCCGTTCGCGACGGCGGTCAAAGCGCCAACCGCTGCCTTGCTTCCTGGTACTCGCGCTTGAGCTTCTCGATGAAGGCCGCGGCGCTGGCCACTTCGGTCACGGCGCCGATGCCCTGGCCCGAGCCCCAGATGTCTTTCCAGGCCTTGGCTTTGCTGCCGTCGCCGGTCGCGAAGTTCATGGTTTTGAGGTCGCCCTCGGGCAGGTTGGCCGGGTCCATGCCCGCCTTGACGATGCTCGGCGCGAGGTAGTTGCCGTGCACGCCGGTGAACAGGTTCGAATAGACGATGTCGTCGGAATTGCCGTCGACGATGGCCTGCTTGTATTCCTCGCTCGCGCGGGCTTCCTCGGTCGCGATGAACGCGGTGCCGATGTAGGCGAAGTCGGCACCCATGGCCTGCGCCGCGAGCACCGCGCCGCCGGTGGCGATGGAACCCGACAGCGCGATCGGGCCGTCGAACCACTGGCGAATCTCCTGCACCAGCGCGAACGGGCTCTTCACGCCCGCATGGCCGCCCGCACCGGCCGCCACGGCGATGATGCCGTCGGCGCCCTTCTCCACCGCCTTCTGCGCGAACTTGTTGTTGATGATGTCGTGCAGGGTGACGCCGCCGTAGCTGTGCACCGCGTCGTTCACGTCGGTGCGCGCACCCAGCGAGGTGATGACGATCGGCACCTTGTACTTCACGACCATCTCCATGTCGTGCTCGAGCCGGTCGTTACTCTTGTGCACGATCTGGTTGATGGCGAAGGGCGCCGCGGGCTTGTCGGGGTTGGCCTTGTTGTAGGCAGCCAGTTCTTCGGTGATCTCGATCAGCCACTCTTCAAGTTGCGCCGCGGGGCGCGCGTTGAGCGCGGGCATCGAGCCGACCACGCCCGCCTTGCATTGCGCAATCACGAGCTTGGGGTTGCTGATGATGAACAGCGGCGAGCCGATGATCGGCAGCGGCAGGTTCGCGAGTACGGGGGGCAGCTTGGACATGTCGTCTCCGGGAATGGGTTCGGTTTTATAAGAGAGAGAGGCCGCTGCAGCCCGTCAGATGGGCGACAGCGGCCGCGCGCGTCAGAACGCGTCGAGCGCGAGTGCCGTGACGCTCTCGGCGCCGTCGACGATGCTGTCGCGCATGCCCGGCACCTTGTTCAGGATGTGCTCGGCGTAGAAGCGCGCGGTGGCTACCTTGGCCAGCATGAAGTCGGTGTCGAAGCTGCGCGAGGCCAGGTCCTGCGCAATGATCAGCGAGCGCGCGAGCTGCCAGCCGGCCACCAGGTTGCCCGCGAGCATCAGGTAGGGCACGCTGCCGGCGAACACGGCGTTGGGCGATGCCTTGGTCTGCCCGGCCACGAAGTCGACCACTTCGACGAACGCCAGGCGCGCGGCCTTCAGGCGCTTGAGCACGGCAACCGCGGCGGGGTTGTCGCTCTTGGCCAGCTCGGCTTCGGTCTTCTCGATCTGCGCGGCAATCGCCTTGGCGGTCTGGCCGCCGTCGCGCGCGGTCTTGCGGCCCACGAGGTCGTTGGCCTGGATGGCGGTGGTGCCTTCGTAGATGGTGAGGATCTTCGCGTCGCGGTAGTACTGCGCGGCGCCGGTCTCCTCGATGAAGCCCATGCCGCCGTGCACCTGCACGCCGAGCGATGTCACTTCCAGGCTCATCTCGGTGCTGTAGCCCTTGACCAGCGGCACCATGAACTCATAGAAGGCCTGGTTCTGCTTGCGCGCGTCGGCGTCGGGATGGTGGTGCGCGGCGTCGTAGGCGGCGGCGGCCACGCTGGCCATCGCGCGGCAGCCTTCGGTGTAGGCGCGCATCGTCATCAGCATGCGCTTGACGTCGGGGTGGTGAATGATCGGTGCGCTGGCGTTGATGGAGCCGTCGACCGGGCGGCTCTGCACGCGGTCCTTGGCGTAGGCCACGGCGTGCTGGTAGGCGCGCTCGGCAATCGCGATGCCCTGCATGCCCACGGCGTAGCGCGCGGAGTTCATCATGATGAACATGTACTCGAGGCCGCGGTTCTCCTGGCCCACGAGGTAGCCGACGGCACCGCCGTTGTCGCCGTACTGCAGCACCGCGGTGGGCGATGCCTTGATGCCCATCTTGTGCTCGATGCTCACGCAGTGCACGTCGTTGCGCTCGCCCAGGGAGCCGTCCTTGTTCACGAGGAACTTGGGCACCACGAACAGGCTGATGCCCTTCACGCCTTCGGGCGCGCCGGTCACGCGCGCGAGCACCAGGTGCACGATGTTCTCGGCCATGTCGTGCTCACCGTAGGTGATGAAGATCTTGGTGCCGAACACCTTGTAGGTGCCGTCGGGCTGCGGCTCCGCGCGGCTGCGCACCATGGCCAGGTCGCTGCCGGCCTGCGGCTCGGTGAGGTTCATCGTGCCGGTCCACTGGCCGCTCACGAGCTTTTCGAGATACACCGCCTTCAGCTCGTCGGAGCCGGCCGTGAGCAGCGCCTCGATGGCGCCGTCGCTCAGCAGCGGGCACAGCGCGAAGCTCATGTTGGCCGAGTTCAGCATCTCGCCGCAGGCCGCGCCGATGGTCTTGGGCAGGCCCTGGCCGCCGAAGTCCGAAGGATGCTGCAGGCCCTGCCAGCCGCCAGACACGTACTGCGCAAAGGCTTCCTTGAAGCCCGGCGTGGTGGTGACGGCACCATCCTTGAACGACGAGGGGTTGCGGTCGCCCGCGATGTTCAGCGGCGCCACCACGTCCTGGTTGAAACGGGCGCACTCCTCGAGCACGGCCTGCGCGGTTTCGAGGCCGGCGTCCTCGAAGCCGGGCAGCTTGGCGATCTCGCCGATGTTGGCCAGGTGCTCGATGTCGAACAGCATGTCCTTGATGGGGGCGGTGTAGCTCATGTCTTGTCTCCAGATACAGCGGATACGAAAAGGGCATCGCGAACGATGCCCTCTGGCTCAGTGCGGCAACGCGATCAGAGCGCTTTCACCAGTTCCGGCACGGCCGTGAACAGGTCGGCCACCAGGCCGTAGTCGGCCACCGAGAAGATCGGTGCCTCTTCGTCCTTGTTGATCGCGACGATGACCTTCGAGTCCTTCATGCCGGCCAAGTGCTGGATGGCGCCCGAGATGCCCGCCGCGATGTACAGCTGCGGCGCGACGATCTTGCCCGTCTGGCCCACTTGCCAGTCGTTCGGTGCGTAGCCTGCGTCAACGGCTGCGCGGCTGGCGCCCAGGCCCGCGTTCAGCTTGTCGGCCAGCGGCGTCATCACTTCGGTGAACTTCTCTGCGCTGCCCAGCGCACGGCCACCGGAGACGATGATCTTGGCGGCGGTCAGTTCGGGGCGGTCGCTCTTGGTCACTTCACGGCCCACGAAGCTGCTCTTGCCGCTGTCGGCCACGCCTTCAGCGGTTTCGACGGTTGCGCTGCCACCGGTGGCGGCGGCTGCGTCGAAGCCGGTCGTGCGAACCGTGATCACCTTGGTGGCGTCGCTGCTCTGCACCGTGGCGATCGCATTGCCTGCGTAGATCGGGCGCTCGAAGGTGTCGGGGCTGTCGACCTTGGTGATGTCGCTGATCTGCGCCACGTCGAGCTTGGCGGCCACGCGCGGTGCGACGTTCTTGCCGTTGGCGGTCGAGGGGAACAGGATGTGGCTGTAGTTGGATGCGATCGCCAGCACCTGGGCTGCGACGTTCTCGGCGAGGTTCTCGGCCAGGCTGGGGCTGTCTGCCGCGATGACCTTGGTCACGCCTGCGATCTGGGCGGCTGCCTTGGCGGCTTCGGCGGCATTGGCGCCAGCCACCAGCACGTGCACTTCACCGCCGCAAGCCAGGGCGGCAGTCACGGTGTTGAGGGTGGCCGGCTTGATGCTGGCGTGGTCGTGTTCGGCAATAACAAGTGCGGTCATGTTCAGATCACCTTCGCTTCGTTCTTCAGTTTGTCCACCAGGGTGGCGACGTCGGGCACCTTGATGCCGGCGCCGCGCTTCGGCGGTTCAGCAACCTTCAGGGTCTTCAGGCGCGGCTTCACATCGACGCCCAGGTCTTCGGGCTTGACCGTGTCCAGTTGCTTCTTCTTGGCCTTCATGATGTTGGGCAGCGTCACATAGCGCGGCTCGTTCAGGCGCAGGTCGGTGGTGATGACTGCGGGCAGGCTCAGGGAGATGGTCTCCAGGCCGCCGTCGACTTCGCGCGTCACGGTGGCCTTGTCGCCGGCGACTTCGACCTCGGAGGCGAAGGTGGCTTGGGGCAGGTCTGCCAGCGCAGCCAGCATCTGGCCGGTCTGGTTGGCGTCGTCGTCGATGGCCTGCTTGCCCAGGATGATCAGCTGGGGCTGTTCCTTGTCGACCAGTGCCTTCAGCAGCTTGGCCACGGCCAGGGGCTGCAGCTCTTCGGTGGTCTCGACCAGGATGCCGCGGTCGGCGCCGATGGCCATCGCAGTGCGCAGGGTTTCCTGGCACTTGGCGTCACCGCACGAGACGGCGATCACTTCGGTGACCACGCCCTTTTCCTTCAGCCGCACGGCCTCTTCGACAGCGATCTCGTCGAAGGGGTTCATGCTCATCTTGACGTTGGCAATGTCCACCCCGGTGCCGTCGCTCTTCACGCGCACCTTCACGTTGTAATCGACGACCCGTTTGACAGGTACCAGAACCTTCATTGACTTGACTCCATTGGATTGCAAAAAGGGGGCTTCGAGGGCAAACCGGTCATTCTAGGGCGCGACCTTTGCCGCCTCTCCATTCTTCCTGCCGGCGCTGGCACCAGAAAAAGAACGATCGTGCTTTTTACAGATTATAAGGCAGCGCTTCAGCACCCGGCCTCTCGACCGACAAGTATTTGAACCGCCCCCCGAGCGCGCGGCCCGCACGGAAATCGATATCCGTGCCCGCTCGCGGTGCATTGGCAGCCCGCGAAAAGCGCCATCTGCAGCCATTTCCCGGGTTTTCGCCGATATCTGGGCTGGCACGCAACCTGCAAGATGAATACTGTCGACAGCTGACTGTCGATCTTCGGAGATTCAAATGGAAACAGCAGAACGCAGCCTCCCGGAAGTTCGCGGCAACGCCCGCCCACCCATGACGCCCGCGGAGCGGCAGATGCGGCAGGACCTGGCCGCCGCCTACCGGCTCGTCGCCCTGTACGGCATGGACGACAGCATCTACACCCATATCTCCGCCCGCGTGCCCGGCACCACGGACCAGTTCCTGATCAACCCGTTCGGGATGCTGTTTCGCGACATCACGGCGTCCTCGCTCGTGAAGATCGACCTGGAAGGCAATGTCGTCGAGCCCACCGACCACGACGTCAACCCGGCAGGCTTCACGATCCACAGCGCGGTGCACGCCGCGCGCCATGACGCCGTCTGCGTGCTGCACACCCACACCGTCGCCGGCGTGGCGGTGTCCTCGCTGGCGGGCGGGCTGCAGCCCTGCAACCAGTGGGCGCTGCAGTTCCACAACCGCGTGACGTACCACGAGTTCGAGGGGATCGCGCTCAACCACGAGGAGCGCGAGCGCCTGGTGGCCGACCTGGGGCCGGCCTCCCGCGCGCTGATCCTGCGCAACCACGGCCTGGTCACGCTCGGCCGCAGCGTGGCCGAGGCCTTCATCCTCATGCACAACCTGGAGCGCGCCTGCCGCGTGCAGGTCGCCATCCAGGGCACCGGGCAGCCGGTGCACCCGGTGCCCGAGGAGGTCCGCGAGCTGACCGCGCGCCAGTACGAGAGCGGCGACACGAACCGCCTCGCCTCCATGCCCGACGACCCGTATGCCCGCGAATGGCGCGCGTTGCTGCAGCGGCTCGCGCCGCCCACCGCGGCTTCCTTCCGCGACTGAGATTCACCCGTTCTTCACCGCCCTCCCCACTCTGAAAGGTCCGCTCCGATGAAACGCCGCAACCTGATCCAAGCCGGCTCCGCCGCCCTCGGCCTGTCCATTGCCGGGGTGCCCCTGCACAGCTTGGCGCAAGCGAAGAAAGGGGTAGTCAACGTGCTGGTCCAGCCCGAACCGCCCGGGCTCATGATGGGCATCGTGCAGAACGGCCCCACCCAGCTGATCGCCGGCAACATCTACGAAGGCCTGCTGCGCTACAACGAGAAGCTCGAGCCGCAGCCCCAGCTCGCCACCTCCTGGACCGTGAGCGCGGACAGCAAGACCTACGTCTTCAAGCTCAAGCCCAACGTCAAGTGGCACGACGGCAAGCCCTTCACGGCCGACGACGTGGTGTTCTCCTGCGACGTGTTCCTGCGCAAGACGCATGCGCGCTTCCGCGCCAGCCTGGCGCAGGTGGAATCGATCAAGGCGCTCGATCCGCTCACCGTGGAGTTCAAGCTCAAGCAGCCCTTCGGCCCCTTCATGGGCATCTTCGAGAACGGCACCATGCCCATGGTGCCCAAGCACATCTACGAAGGCACCGACTTCGCGACCAACCCCGCCAACGCCACGCCCATCGGCACGGGCCCGCTCAAGTTCAAGGAATGGGTCAAGGGCTCCTACATCAACCTCGTGGCCAACGAGAACTACCACCAGCCGGGCGTCGTGAGCGTGGAGAGCGTGTATTTCCACGTGATCCCCGACGCCGCCGCGCGCGCCGCCGCGTTCGAGTCGGGCAAGGTCGACATCGCACCGGGCGGCACGGTGGAGTACTTCGACGTGTCCCGCCTGTCCAAGCTGCCGGGCGCGGCGGTGACCACCAAGGGCTGGGAGTTCTTCGCGCCGCACAGCTGGCTGTGGATGAACAACCGCACGGCCCCCATGAACAACGTGAAGTTCCGCCAGGCCGTGTGGACCGCCATCGACCGCGAGGCCATGGCCAAGGTCGCCTGGTACGGCTACGCCAAGCCGGCCACGGGCCCCTTCAACAGCCACATCGCCTACGCCAGCGACGACGTGACCAAGTACCCGCGCGACATCGCCAAGGCCAAGAAGCTGGTGTCCGAATCGGGCTACAAGGGCGAGACGCTGCGCCTGCTGCCGCTGCCCTACGGCGAATCGTGGCAGCGCCAGGCCGAGATCGTGCGCCAGAACCTCACGCAGGTTGGCATCAAGGTCGAGATGGTCGCCACCGACGTGGCCGGCTGGAACCAGCGCAACAGCGAATGGGACTACGACCTGGCCTTCACCTACGTCTACCAGTACGGCGACCCGGCGCTCGGCGTGGCGCGCAACTACACCAGCGACAACATCGCCAAGGGCTCGCCGTTCAACAACGTGGCGGGCTACGTGAACCCGAAGGTCGACGAGCTGTTCGCCGCGGGCGCGCGCGAGAGCGATCCGGCCAAGCGCCGCGCGATCTACCTGGAAGTGCAGAAGCTGCTGGTCGACGAAGTGCCCGTGGCCTGGCTGCACGAGATCAACTTCCCGACGCTGTACCGCACCAGGATCCAGAACGTGGTGTCTTCCGGCATCGGCCTGAACGACAGCCTGGGCCGCGTCAAGCTGGCCTGAGCTTCATCCCCCGCGTGCCCGAATCGAGCTTGCTATGAAACGACTGCAGTTCATGTCCGTGCGCCTGCTGCAGGGCCTGCTGGCCCTGCTGGTGATCGCCACTGTCAACTTCCTGCTGGTTCGCGCGGCACCGGGCGATCCGGTCTCCGTCATGGCCGGCGAGGCCGGCGCATCCGACGCGCAGTTCGTGGCCCAGCTGCGCGAGCAGTTCGGCCTCGACCAGCCGCTGCCGGTGCAGCTCGGCAACTACCTGGGCCACGTGCTCAAGCTCGACCTGGGCTTCTCGTACCGACAGCAGCAGTCGGTGGTCGACCTGATCCTGCAGCGCATGCCGGCCACGCTGTTGCTGACGGGCACGGCTTTCGGGCTTTCGCTGCTGTTCGGCATCGTGCTCGGCGCGCTGGCCAGCCGCAACGCGGGCAAATGGCAGGACAGTCTCATCACCGTGGTCGCGCTGGTGTTCTACGCCACGCCGCTGTACTGGCTGGCGATGATGGCGGTGCTGCTGTTCACGGTGCAGCTCGACCTGCTGCCCGCCTTCGGCTTCTTCACCGTGGGCGCGGACCTCACGGGCATCGACAAGGCGGTGGACATCGCCAAGCACCTGATCCTGCCTTCGCTCACGCTGGCGCTGTTCTACATGGCGGTCTATGCGCGCATGACGCGCGCCTCCATGCTCGAGGTAGCGCAGATGGACTTCGTGAAGACCGCGCGCGCCAAGGGCGTGTCGCCCGGGCGCATCCAGCGCAAGCACATCCTGCGCAACGCGCTGCTGCCGGTGGTCACGCTGGCCGGCATCCAGGCCGGCGGCATGATCGGCGGCGCCGTGCTGACCGAGACGGTGTTCGCCTGGCCCGGCATCGGCCGGCTCATGTTCGACGCCCTGCTGCAGCGCGACTACAACCTGCTGCTCGGCTGCTTCCTGTTCACCGCGGCCATGGCCGTGCTGTTCAACCTCATCACCGATTTCGTCTACACGCTCGTCGATCCCCGCATCGAGCTGAGCTGAGGAGCCGTTCATGAAAAGCAAATTCTGGCGGCGCTTCAGCCGCAACAAGGGCGCGGTCTTCGGCCTGATCGTGCTGATGCTGGTGGCGCTGGTCACGGCGCTGGGCCCCTTCATCGCGCAGAACAACCCCTGGGACATGGTCGGCACGCCCTTCGCGGCACCCATGGCGGAACAGGGCCTGCTGCTGGGCACCGACACCATGGGCCGCGACATCCTGTCGGGCATCGTCACCGGCGCGCGCGTGTCGCTGCTGATCGGCGTGGTCTCTACCGTGGTGTCGCTGCTGATCGGCGTGTCCATCGGTGCCGTCTCGGGCTACTTCGGCGGCTGGATCGACGCCACGCTGATGCGCTTCACCGAGCTGTTCCAGGCCATTCCCAGCTTCGCGCTGGCCATCGTGCTGGTGGCCATCTTCCAGCCCTCGGTGCAGTCCATCGTCACGGCCATCGCGATCGTGTCGTGGCCGCCCGTAGCGCGGCTGGTGCGCAGCGAATTCCTGACGCTGCGCCAGCGCGACTTCGTGGCGGCCGCCCAGCTGGCGGGCCAGTCCACGCCGCGCATCATCCTCACGCAGATCCTGCCCAACGCCGCCTCGCCCATCGTGGTGATGGCCTCTCTGATGGTGGCAACGGCCATCCTGCTGGAGTCCAGCCTGAGCTTCCTGGGCCTGGGCGACCCGAACCAGATGAGCTGGGGCTACATGGTCGGCTCGGCGCGCACCGTGCTGCGGCAGGCGTGGTGGATGGCGGTGTTCCCGGGCGTGGCCATCCTGCTCACGGTGCTCGCGCTGAACCTGGTGGGCGAAGGCCTGAACGACGGGCTCAACGCGCGCGCCGACGGGAGGGGCAAATGAAAATGGAAAAGATCGCTTCGCTCGTTCCACCCGTGCTGAACATCCAGGGCCTGGACATCCGCCTGCCCCAGGGCGCGGACCGCGACCTGGCGGTCCGGGGCGCGTCGCTGCAGCTGCTGCCGGGCCAGACGCTGTGCGTGGTCGGCGAATCGGGCTCGGGCAAGTCCATGATCGCCAACGCCATCATGGGCCTGCTGCCCCGGCCGCACGTGGAACCGGTGGCAGGCCGCATCCTGTTCGACGGACAGGACCTGCTGAAGCTCGACGAGGCGCAGCTTCGCACGCTGCGCGGCCGGCGCATCGGCATGGTGTTCCAGGAACCCATGACGGCGCTGAACCCGGTCATGCGCATCGGCGAGCAGATCGCCGAAGTGTTCGACGCCCATGTGAACCTGTCGGCCGCGCAGAAGCGCCAGCGCATCCTCGCGGCGCTGGCCGACGTCGGCCTGCCCGAGCCCGAAGTGCTGATCGACAGCTACCCGTTTCGCCTCTCCGGAGGGCAGCGCCAGCGCGTGATGATCGCCTGCGCGCTGGCGCTGGAGCCGGCCTTGCTGATCTGCGACGAGCCCACGACCGCGCTGGACGTGACCACGCAGGCGCAGATCCTGAAGCTCATCCGCGAGCTGCAGCAGCGCAAGGGCACGGCGGTGCTGTTCATCACGCACGACTTCGGCGTGGTCTCCGAGATCGCCGACCAGGTGGTGGTCATGCAGACCGGCGAGGTGGTCGAGGCCGGCCCGGCCGCCGCCGTGCTGGCGCGGCCCCAGCATGCCTACACGCGCAAGCTCATCGCGGCCATACCCGACGGGCGGGTGCGCGCGCCGGCCGACGAGCGCCCCATCGAGCACGTGCTGCAGGTGCAGGAACTGCGCAAGACCTACGTGACCGGCGGCGGCCTGTTCAGCAAGGGCCGGCGCGTGGAAGCGGCCAAGGGCCTGTCGTTCGACCTGCGCCGCGGCGAGACGCTGGGGCTGGTCGGCGAATCGGGTTCGGGCAAGTCCACCGTGGGCCGCTGCATCGTGGGCCTGTCGCCGTTCGACAGCGGCCGCGTGCTGTTCAAGGGCCGTGCGCTGCAGTCTGGCGCGCAGTTCCGGGCGCAGTCGCAGGGCAAGATCCAGATGGTGTTCCAGGACCCCTATGCCTCGCTGAACCCGCGCCACCGCATCGGCCCGGCCATCGCGGCCGGCCCCATCGCGCAGGGCGTGCCCAAGGCGCAGGCCATGGCCCGCGCGATGGAACTGCTGGAGCTGGTGGGCCTGAAGCCCGACGCGGCGGAGCGCTTTCCGCACGAGTTCTCCGGCGGCCAGCGCCAGCGCATCGGCATCGCGCGCGCTCTGGCCATGGAGCCGCAACTGCTGGTGGCGGACGAGCCCGTTTCCGCGCTCGACGTGTCGGTGCAGGCCCAGGTGCTCAAGCTGTTCGCGGAGGTGCGCGAACGCTTCCAGCTGGCCATGGTGTTCATCACGCACGATCTGCGCGTGGCCGGCGAGATGTGCGACCACATCGCCGTGATGCAGCGCGGCCAGATCGTCGAGTACGGCGAAACCGCCAAGGTGCTGGCGAACCCGCAGCACGACTACACCCGCACGCTGATCGAGGCGCAGCCGAGGCTCTCGGCGGCGGCCGCGCAACAGGCGGTGGCCGCATGACGCTCAACATCGCACTGGTTTCCGACCAGATCGCCATGGACTACCTGCAGCCCGCCTTCAGGGAACGATTTCCGCAGGCCCGGCTGCACCGCATCGACACCGAGGTCCAGGAGCTCGACGCGCTAGGCGAAATCGACACCGTGGTCTGCTGGTCGCCGCCGCCGGGGCTGCTCGCGCGCATGCCGCGCCTGCGGCTGGTGCAGTCCGTGGGGGCGGGCACCGACCACATCACGCGCGACCCCGCGCTTCCCGACGTGCCGGTCCGCCGCATCGTCGACCCCGACATGGCCGACGGCATGAACGCGTACGTGGCGTGGGCCGTGGTGCACGGCCAGCGCCACATGGGCGCCTATCTCGACAGCCAGCGCCGCGCGGCCTGGGAGGAAGCGCCCATCGAGCCCCCGGGCCGGCACAGCGTGGGCATCGCGGGCCTGGGCGTGCTGGGCCAGTCGGTCGCGCGCGCGCTGCTTGCCATCGGCTACCGCGTGCGCGGCTGGAGCCGCAGCCCCAAGAGCGATCTGCCGGCGGGCATCGAGGCCTTCCACGGCGATGCGGCGCGCGGAGAGTTCCTGGCCGGCTGCGACACCCTGGTCTGCCTGCTGCCGCTGACCGACGACACGCGCGGCATCCTGGATGCCGCGTTGTTCGCCCAGCTGCCGCGCGGCGCGCGCCTCGTCAACGCCGGCCGCGGCGCCCACCTCGTGCAGGAAGACCTGCTCGCGGCGCTGCAAAGCGGCCAGCTCGCCAGCGCGGTGCTGGACGCCTTCGTCGAAGAACCGCTGCCGGCCGGCCACCCCTTCTGGAGCCATCCGCGCATCGTCGTCACGCCGCACATCGCGACGCGCACACGGCCCGAGGCCATTGCGCGGCAGACCCACGACAACCTGGCGCGCCTGTAGCCACTTTTTCTGCGCCCTACACACAAAGAGGAACCCCATGGCAGAACCCCTCGGCACCGGCGACAAGGACGTCGCCACCCACCTGCATTCGTACACCAACCTGGCCGCGCTGCCGCAGACGCCGCCGCTGGTCATCGTGAAAGGCGACGGCATCCACGTCGTCGACGAGCGCGGCACGCGCTACCTGGAAGCCATGTCGGGCCTGTGGTGCGCCTCGCTGGGCTTCTCCAACAAGCGCCTGGCCGCGGCCGGTGCCCGTGCACTCGACACCCTGCCCTACTACCACACCTTCAACCAGCGCACCAACGTCGCGGTGGCCGACCTGGCAGAGCGGCTGCTGGCGCTGGCGCCCGCGCCCATGGCGCGCGTGTTCTTCGCGAACTCGGGTTCCGAGGCCAACGACAGCGCGGTGAAGATGGTCTGGTACTACCACAACGCCATCGGCCAGCCGGAGCGCAAGAAGATCATCGCGCGGCGCAACGCGTACCACGGCGTGACCGTGGCGGCCGCCAGCATGGGCGGGCTCGACGGCAACCACCGCGACTTCGACCTGCCGATCGCAACGGCGCCCGCGCGCTTCCTGCACGTGGACTGCCCGCACCACTACCGCTACGCCGAACCCGGCGAGACCGAGCAGGACTTCTCCAGCCGCCTCGCGCAACAGCTGGAGCAGACCATCCTGGCCGAAGGCCCGCACACCGTGGCCGCCTTCATCGCCGAGCCGGTGATGGGCGCGGGCGGCGTGCTGGTGCCGCCGGCCGGCTACTTCGAGAAAGTGCAGGCCGTGCTGCGCAAGTACGGCGTGCTCATGATCGCCGACGAGGTGATCTGCGGCTTCGGCCGCACGGGCAACATGTTCGGCTCGACCACCTTCGGCATCCAGCCCGACATCCTGAGCTGCGCCAAGGCGCTGTCCTCGGGCTACGTGCCGATCTCGGCGGTCATGGTCAACGACAAGGTGCACAGCGCCATCGCCGCCAACAGCGGCAAGCTCGGCAGCTTCGGCCACGGCTACACCTACTCGGGCCACCCCGTCGCCTGCGCGGTGGCGCTGGAGACGCTCAAGGTCTACGAGGACGAGCGCATCCTCGAGCACGTGCGCGAGATCGCACCCGCATTCCAGGCCGGGCTGCGCGCCTTCGCCGGGCGCCCCTGGGTGGGCAACGTGCGCGGCGTGGGCCTGATCGGCGCCATCGAACTCATGGCCGACAAGGCCGCGCGCACGCCGTTCGCAGCAGAGCGCAAGGCCGGCTACCGCTTCGCGGCGCTGGCGCTGGAAGAAGGACTGATCGTGCGCGCCATGGGCGACAGCATCGGCCTGTGCCCGCCGCTGATCATCACGCGGGCCGAGCTGGACGACCTGTTCGCGCGGCTGGCCCGCGCCATGGACCGCTTCGACCAGGAAACGAAGGCCTGACGAGCATGCAGGCATTCTTCAGCGACGACCAGCTGCTGCACGATCCGCAGCAGTTCATGCGGCTGGGCCGCATCTGCAAGCCCACCGACCTGCCCACGCGCGCCGAGGCGCTGATGGAAACGCTGGCCGCGCGCGGCATCGCGGTCGGTGCGCCGCCGGAGGCCGGCCGCACCGCGCTGGAGCTCGTGCACAGCGTCGACTACCTGGACTTCCTGGAGAACGCCTACGCGCGCTGGCAGAAGCTCGGCGGCCCGGGCCTGGAGCCCGGCATCGAGGTGCTGCCCAACCTGTCGCCGCACGGCGTGCGGTCCGGGCCCTGCCCCTCGCCGTCGGTGGTGGCGCAGGCCGGCTGGTACATCGGTGACCTGGCCTGTCCCATAGGGCCGCACACCTGGCGCTCGGTGCTGCGATCGGCCCACGCGGCGCAGGCCGCGGCCGAGACGGTGCTCGACGGCGGCGGCATCGCCTACGCGCTGTGCAGGCCATCTGGCCACCATGCACAGCATGCGCGCGCGGGAGGCTTCTGCTACGTGAACAACAGCGCCATCGCGGCCGCCACGCTGCGCCGACGCCATGCGCGCGTGGCGGTGCTCGACATCGACGCCCACCACGGCGACGGCACGCAGCAGATCTTCTACGGGCGCGGCGACGTGCTGACCGTCTCCACCCACGCCGACCCGTCGGGCTACTACCCCTGGTACACGGGCTACGCGCACGAGCGCGGCACCGGCGAAGGAGAAGGCTGCAACCTGAACCTGCCGCTGGCGCACGGCAGCGGCAACGCCGAATTCGCCGAAGCCCTGGACACGGCCGTCGCCGCCATCGAGCGCTTCCAGCCGCAGGCGCTGGTGCTGCCGCTGGGCTTCGACACCTACAAGGATGACCCGATCAGCGTGCTCAAGTTCGACATGGAAGCCTTCCGCCTCGCGGGCGAACGCGTGCGCGCGCTGGGCCTGCCCACGGTGGTGGTGCAGGAAGGCGGCTACATGGTCGAGGCCATCGGCGCCGCGCTCGATGCGTTCCTGGAAGGCTTGCAGGCATGAACTTGCCGATCGACGGCCACCGCTGCGGCGGCGCCCCATGAGCAGCACGGTGCAAGCCTCGGGTCCCATGGCACGACGCGACAGCGCGGGCTCGGGCATCGCGCTGTTCCTCTGCGCACTGGTGCTGTTTGCGGCATACGACGCCTTCGCCAAGCAGATGGTGGCCAGCCATGCACCGGCCGTCGTCAACCTGGGCCGCTACACCGCCATAGGCGCCATCGCCCTGGTGCTGCTGCTGCGCCACGGCGACCTGCGCCTGTGGCGCCAGCCGCACCAGAAGCTGCTGGCAGCGCGCAGCGTGGCGCTGGCCGTCGTGGCCACCTGCTTCATGACGGCACTCGTCACCATGCCGCTGGCCGAGGCCACGGCCATCTATTTCACGGCCCCGCTGATCATGGTCGCGCTGTCGCCCTGGCTGCTCGGCGAGCGCGTGGGCCGCGCGCAGTGGACGGCGGTGCTGCTGGGCTTCGCGGGCATGCTGTGCATCGTGCGCCCGGGCGGCAGCCTGCCGCTGGCGGGCACGCTGCTGATGGCCGTGTCCGCCGTCTGCTATGCGCTTTTCCAGGTGCTCACGCGCCGGCTCTCGGGGCTGGTGCCGGCGCCGGTGCAGTTCGCGCACATGGCGCTGGCCTGCCTGGTCATCACGAACCTGCCCGTGCTGTTCATGCCGCACGTCACGCTGCCGCCCTGGCCGGAAATGGCCTTGCTGGTGGCCGGCGGCGCGGTCAGCGGGAGCGCCCAGCTGTTGCTGCTGGCCGCGTTCCGCCGCGTCGGCGCGGCCACGCTGGCACCGCTGAACTACGTGCAGCTGCTGCTGGCGGTGCTGATCAGCACGCTGTGGTTCCAGCGCCCGCCCGATGCGACGGCCCTGGCGGGCATGGCGCTGATCGCCGTGGCGGGCGTGTACCTGGCGCGCGCCGGCGGCGGCAGCGCCCAGGCGGCCGGCATGATACGCACAAGAGATCGAGACAAGGAATTCAGATGACCATCAGCCGCACCGAAGCCGCCACCCCTCCCGCTTTCTCGTCGATCCAGGTGCCAGACCTGGTCGGCGTGGTGGAGGCGCAGTTGCAGCAAGCCATCCTGTCGGGCCGCATCGCGCCCGGCGAGCGCATCGTCGAGGCCGAGATGGCCCGGCAGATGGGCGTGAGCCGCGCGCCCGTGCGGGAAGCCGCGCGCCGGCTGGAAAGCCTGGGCCTGCTGATATCGCGCCCGCGCCACGGCTTCGCGGTGCGCACGGTTTCGCCCAAGCAGGTCACCGACCTGTACGAGGTGCGCATCCAGCTCGAGCTTCTGGGCGCCTCGCTGGCCTGCACGCACGCCACCGATGCCGAACTGGCCCAGCTCGACGCGCGCGTGGACGACATGGTGGAACGCGCGGAGATCCTGTCATCGCCCGAACGCGTGGCGCTCGACCTGGATTTCCACTTCGCCATCAGCGCGCTGTCGGGCAACCACTATCTCCACCGCCTGTTCGACAACATGCAGACCGAGGTGCGCATGTTCCTCGCGCTCAGCGAAGACAGCTATGGCGACCTGAAGGCGCTGGCCGAGACGCACAGGCCCATCGCCAAGGCCATGGCGGCGCGCGACGTCGACGCCGCGCAGCACGCGCTGCGCTACCACCTCGAAACCGCCAAGGCGCACGTGCGCGGCCTCTTCTCCAAGGCATGAGATGAAGGCCGCGCCCCGCGTCGCCATGGTCAGCGGGGGCAACCGCGGCATCGGCCTGGCCATCGTGCGCGAGCTGCTCGCGCACGGCTGGCGCGTGAGCGTGGGCACGCGCGGCGCCACCGATGCCTTCGATGGCCACGACCCGGCGCAGGTGCGCGCCTACCGCTTCGACGCCGAGGACGCGCGCAGCGAGACCGACTGGGTGGCCGCGACCGTGCGCGACTTCGGCGGCATCGACGCGCTGGTGCACAACGCCGGCATCCTCAGCACCCGCTCGGTCGTCGAGGCCGACGACGCGGAGGTCGACCGCCTGCTCGAGGTCAACGTCAAGTCGCCGCTGCGGCTCACGCGCAAGGCCTGGACGCACCTGCTGGCGGCGGACGAAGGCAAGGTGCTGGTGATGGCATCGCTCGCCGCCAAGCGCGTGCGCACGGCCGATGCCTCGCTCTATGCGCTGAGCAAGGCGGCGGTGCTGTCGCTGGCCCACGGCATCCGGCACTGCGGCGCCGAGTCGCGCGTGCGCTGCACCGCGCTGTGCCCCGGCTTCGTCGCCACCGACATGGCGGCCGCCCTGCCGCCCGAGCAGCAGCGGCAGGCCACGCGCCCAGAGGACGTGGCCCGCATCGCGCGGACCGTGCTCGAGCTGCCGGCCTCGGCCAGCGTCGCGGAGATCCCGATCAGCTGGACCGTCGAACCCCAATACTGAAAGCCCGACATGAAAGTCATCTACAGCGACCAGCACACAGGCCACGACCCGCAGCAGTTCATCGTGCGCGGACGCATGAAGCGCAGCAACGAGCAGCCCGAGCGCGGCACGCTGCTGCTGAACGCCGCGCGCGCGCAGGGCCACGACATCGTCGCGCCCCAGGACCACGGCCCGGGCCCGCGCGCCGCCATCCACACGCCGCAATACCTGCGCTTCCTGGAAACCGCCTGGGAACGCTGGCAGCAGCTCGAAGGGGCCTCCGAGGAAGTCATGCCCAACGTGCATCCGTTCCCGGGCCAGCCCTTCACCTACCCCGACAGCCTCGTGGGCCAGGCCGGCTACCACATGGGCGACATGGCCTGCTCCATCGGGCGCCACACCTGGCATGCCGCGACGTGGTCGGCCCACGTGGCCACGCATGCCGCGCAGCTCGTGCTCGACGGTGAACGCGCGGCCTACGCGCTGTGCCGGCCGCCCGGCCACCATGCCTATGCCGACCGCGCCAACGGCTTCACCTACCTCAACAACGCGGCGATCGCAGCCCAGCACCTGCGCGGCAGGCACGACCGCGTGGCCATCCTCGACATCGACGTGCACCACGGCAACGGTACGCAGGGCATCTTCTGGCGCCGCAAGGACGTGCTGACGATCTCGCTGCACGGCGACCCGCATTTCTGCACGCCCTTCTTCACGGGCCATGCGCACGAGACCGGCGAAGGCGAAGGCCTGGGCTACAACCTGAACCTGCCGCTGGCGCGCGGCACGCAGGACGAGGGCTTCCTCGCCGCGCTGGCGACGGCGAACGCCACCATCCGCGCCTTCGCGCCCGGCGCGCTGGTCGTGGCCTTGGGCCTGGACGCGCACGAGAACGACCCCTACCAGGCGCTGGCCGTGAGCACGCCGGGCTTCGGCCGCATCCTCGGCGAAATCGCGCGCCTGGGGCTGCCCACGGTGCTGGTGCAGGAAGGCGGCTACCTGTCGGAGGACCTGGGCCTCAACCTGGCCAGCGCGCTCGGCGGCTTCGAGAAGGCAGCGTGATGACGCAGGAACTCGACGACGCCATCCGCGCGGCCCTGCCCGAGGCCGCGGTGCTGACCGCGCCGCCCGCCCCCGTCGAAACCGACTGGGCCGCCGACCTGCTGCAGCGCCTGTACGGCAAGCAAGGCAGGCTCAAGCCGCTCACGGGCGAACGCGACGCCAACTTCCTGCTGGAGCCGGACGACGGCGGCGCGCGCTGCATGCTCAAGCTCTCGCACCCGGACGAAGATCCGCTGGTCGCCGACTTCCAGACCCAGGCGCTGCTGCACCTGGCACGCACCGACCCCGGCCTGCCGGTGCAGCGCCTGCTGCCGGACCGCGACGGCGCGGCCTCGGTGCAGATCGAGGACGCCGAGGGCCGCACGCGCGTGGCGCGCCTGTTCAGCTACCTCGAGGGCACGCCCATGCCGCAGGCGCCGCGCTCGGCGGCGCAGCGCACCTGCGTCGCCCGCATGCTCGCGCGGCTGGACCTCGCGCTGGCCGGCTTCGAACACCCCGCCGGGGCCCGCGAACTGCCCTGGGACATCCAGCGCGCCGACCGCGTGCGCGCCCTGCTGGTACACGTGGCCGACCCTGCCCGCCGCGCACTGGCCGAGGCCGCGCTCGACGGCTTCGTGCAGCGCACCAAGCCGCGGCTGGCCCTGCTGCGCCGCCAGCCCATCCACAACGACTTCAATCTCTACAACCTGCTGGTGGAGCCTGACGAACCGGCGCGCGTGGCCGGCATCCTCGACTTCGGCGACATGGTGCATGCGCCGCTCGTGGACGACCTCGCCGTCGCGGCCTCGTACCACATCGACGAGCAGGGAGACGCGCTGGCGACGATCGCGCGCTTCGCGGCCGACTATCACGCCGTCTCTGCGCTGACCGACGGCGAGACCCACGCGCTGCTCGACCTGGTGCGCGCGCGGCTGGCGATGGTGGTCGCCATCAGCGGCTGGCGCGCGGCTCGCCAGCCCGGCAACGCCGCCTATCTCATGCGCAACAACGCTGTTTCCTGGGCGCGGCTGCAGGCCTGCGCCGCGCTGACACCCGACAAGGTGCAGGAAGCCATCCGGGCCGCCTGCCAAGCCACGGAACGCACGGAACCCACGGAACCGATCCATGACTGAGAAACACACCGCCGACCTGCTCGAGCGCCGCGCCCGCCTGCTCGGGCCGGCCTACAGGCTTTTCTACGACGAGCCCTTCCACCCCGTGCGCGGCGAAGGCGTCTGGCTCTACGACGCCGCCGGCACGCCCTGGCTGGACGCCTACAACAACGTGGTGCCGCTGGGCCATGCACGGCCCGAAGTGGTCGAAGCCATCGCACGCCAGGCGTCCGTGCTCAACACGCACACACGCTACCTGCACGAAGGCATCCTCGACTACGCGGAGCGCCTGCTGGCCACCATGCCGCCCGAGCTGGGCCATGCGACCTTCACCTGCACCGGCAGCGAGGCCAACGACCTGGCCATGCGCATCGCCACGGCGCACACGGGAGGCACTGGCCTCATCGTCACGCGCTTCGCGTACCACGGCGTGACCTCGGCCATCGCCTGCGCCTCGCCCTCGCTGGGGCAGTACGTGCGCCTGGGCGATCATGTGCGGCTGGTGGATGCGCCGGAGGGAGGAGACGACGCGACGGGCAAACGCTTCGCCGACGGCGTGCGCGCCGCCATCGCCGACCTGAAGGCGCACGGCATCGCACCCGCCGCGCTGCTCGCGGACACGGTGTTCTCCAGCGACGGCGTGTTCACGGCGCCGGCCGGGTTCCTGCGCGAGGCGGTGGAGGCGATCCATGCGGCCGGCGGCGTGTTCATCGCCGACGAGGTGCAACCCGGTTTCGGCCGCACGGGCGAGGCCTTCTGGGGCTTCATGCGCCACGGCGTGGTGCCCGACATGGTGAGCATGGGCAAGCCCATGGGCAACGGCCACCCGGTCGCGGGCCTGGCGGTGCGGCCGGAGGTCATGAAGGCCTTCGGCCAGGCCAGCCGCTACTTCAACACCTTCGGCGGCAACCCGGTCTCCATGGCGGCTGCCTCCGCCGTTCTCGACGTGATCCAGCACAACGGCCTGCAGGACAACGCACTGAATGTCGGCAGCTACCTGCGCGAGCGCCTGGCCGCGCTCGGCCAGCGCCATGCGCTGGTCGGCGAGGTGCGCGGCGCGGGGCTCTTCATCGGGCTGGAACTCGTGGCCGACCGCGCGACGCGCGCGCCCGCCACGGCGCAGGCCGCCAAGGTGGTCAACGGGCTGCGGCAGCGGCAGGTGCTGCTGAGCGCGACCGGGCCGCAGGCCAACGTGCTCAAGATCAGGCCGCCGCTGGTATTCGAGCGCCAACACGCCGACCTGCTGGTCGAGCGGCTCGACGAGGTGCTGGCCACGCTGGAATAGCGCGCCGGGGCCTACTTTTCCGCGGGCTCGCCCGCAGGGACCGTGCCGGCCGGGAGCGACTCCACCCGCACCACGCGCTGCGGATAGGGAATGTCGATGCCCGCGCCGCGCAGGCCGTCGAGGATCGCGATGTTGATGGCCGAGCGCAGGTTGTCCTTGCCCTTGTCGGGATCGGCCACCCAGAAGTTGAGCGTGAACTCCAGCCCGTCGGGCGCGAAGTTCATGAGAAAGGCCACCGGCGCGGGGTCGCTCATCACGCGCGGCTGGGCCTTGGCCGCCTCGCACAGGATGGACTGCACCTGCGCCACGTCGCTCTCGTAGCCCACCACGATGGTGGTGGTTATGTTGAACTTGCGGTCGGCCAGCGAGAGGTTCTCCACCCGACTGGTGATGAGCGATTCGTTCGGCACGATGGCCTCGCGCCCGTTGCCCGCGCGAATGAGCGTGTAGCGCGTCTTGATGTCGGTGATGCGGCCTTCGAAGGTGTCGACCTTCACGTTGTCGCCGATGCGGATCGAGCGCTCCAGCAGAATCACGAAGCCGCTCACGTAGTTGGACGCCAGCTTCTGCAGCCCGAAACCCAGCCCCACGCCGAGCGCGCCGCCCAGCACCGACAGCGCCGTCAGGTCCACCCCCACCGCCGACAGCGCGAACAGCATGCCGATCAGCAGCAGGAAGGCGCGCACGGCGTTCGACGCTACCTTGCGCATCGACAGGTCGGTGACGGCCTCGCGCAGAATGCGCTTCTCGACCGTGCTCGAAATCCACAGCGCGATCATCATCACCAGCCCGGCCGACAGCGCGCCCTGGATGATGGTCTGCAGGCTCACGCGCGTCTTGCCGAAGGCCAGCGTGATGTCGTCGAGCTCGGCCAGCACCGGCGGCAGCAGGCCGACGATCCACAGCACCGCCGCGATCCAGGCCAGCCACGACACAGTGCGCTCCAGCAGCCGCACCATGTTGGAGGCCGGGAACACCGCGCGCAGCACGCGCGCGAACAATCGGATCACCGCCAGCGACAGGAACATCGACACCGCGATGCGCAGCACCAGCACGGTCTGGAAATCGCCCACCACGCGCCGGGCAAGGTCGGTGAGCACCAGCGCGAGCAGCGGGAACAGCACGCCGTCGAAGGTGCGTTCGCCGAACCAGATCGAGTCCTTGGGCTGGTCGCGGCCGAACCATTTGCACACGCCCCAGGCCAGGGCGACGCAGGCCACCAGCACGGCCAGTTCGATGCCGATGCCGCGTGCATCGACCTGGCTCAGGCGTTGGGTGAAGTCGTTGAAATTCATCGGTTCAAAAAAACATGGGCGCCGCTGGCGCCGCCTGCGCTACAGGTCGGCCAGCACGCGGATGTGGGCTTCCACGCTGCGCGCCAGGGCGTCGAGGTTGTAGCCGCCTTCGAGCATCGAGACGATGCGGCCCCCGGCATGGCGCCGGGCCACGTCGTGCACGCGCCCGGTGATCCAGGCGAAGTCGTTCTCGTTGAGCCCGAGCTGGCCCAGGTCGTCTTCGCGATGGGCGTCGAAGCCCGCGCTGATGAAGATCATCTGGGGCTTGAACTCCTCCAGCCGCGGCATCCACACGGCCTCGATCATCTCGCGCACGTCCATGCCCTTGGTGTAGGCCGGGATCGGCATGTTCAGCATGTTCGGCGCCGGATGGTCGGTGCCGCTGTACGGATAGAACGGGTGCTGGAAGAAGCCGACCATCAGCACGCGCGGATCGTTCGAGAGGATGTTCTCGGTGCCGTTGCCGTGGTGCACGTCGAAATCGACGATGGCCACGCGCTCGATGCCGTGCACCTCGATGGCGTGCCGCGCGGCAATGGCGATGTTGTTGAAGAAGCAGAAGCCCATCGCCTGGTCCCGGCAGGCATGGTGGCCTGGCGGGCGCACCGAGCAGAAGGCGTTTTCCAGCTCGCCGGCCACCACCGCGTCGGTGGCGGCAATGGCGGCCCCGGCGGCGCGGCGAGCGGCCAGCAGGGTGAAGCGGGTGAGCACGGTGTCGGGGTCGACCTGCGCATGGTCGGGGCCGCCGGCGGGCTCGTCGGCCACCAGGCGCTGGTGCAGTTCCTCGAGATGCTCGACGTGCGCGGCGCTGTGCGCCCGGGTGAGCTGCTGCAGCGTGGCCAGCGGCACGTCGCGGTGCTCGAGCGCGTCGCCCACGCCGGTCAGCAGCAGGCGGTCTTCGATGGCATCCAGGCGGCCCGGGCATTCGGGATGGCCGCCGCCCATGTCGTGCTTCCAGAAGTCGCGATGTGTGAAGTAGCCTGTCTTGCCCATGTCTCTCGCGTGTAGACCTCACGCGGCATGGGGCCGCATGGTCTTACGGTATCGTTTGCATATGGATACAAATATGGACGTTGCTGCAAAGCTAGCCACTTTGTTAAGTCAGCTTAACACGGTGATCGTGGGCAAAGAGGCCCAGGTGCGCGACTGCGTGGCCTGCCTGCTGGCGGGCGGCCACCTGCTGATCGAAGACGTGCCGGGGGTCGGCAAGACCACCCTCGCCCATGCGCTGTCGCACACATTCGGCTTGCAGTTCTCGCGGGTGCAGTTCACCGCCGACCTGATGCCGGGCGACCTGTCGGGCGTGGCCATCTACGACCGGGGGCAGCAGGCTTTCGTGTTCCACCCCGGGCCGATCTTCGCGCAGGTGCTGCTGGCCGACGAAATCAACCGCGCCAGCCCCAAGACGCAGAGCGCGCTGCTCGAGGCGATGGAAGAAAAGCAGGTCACGGTCGAGGGCGAGACCCGCCCGCTGCCCACGCCCTTCTTCGTGATCGCCACGCAGAACCCGCAGGACCAGCTCGGCACCTTCGCGCTGCCCGAGTCGCAGCTCGACCGCTTCCTGATGCGCATCTCGCTCGGCTACCCCGACCGCGCGGCCGAACGCCAGCTGCTCGCGGGCACCGACCGCCGCGAGATGCTGGCCAGCCTGCCCGCTCTGCTGACCGCCGGCGAGCTGACCGCCATCCAGCAGGGCGTGCAGCAGGTGCATGCGGCCGACCCGCTGCTGAACTACGTGCAGGACCTGATCGCCGCCACCCGCTCGGGCCGCTGGTTCCTGCAGGGCCTGTCGCCGCGCGCCGGCATCGCCGTGCTGCGCGCGGCCAAGGCGCAGGCGCTGCTGGCCAACCGCAACTACGTCGCGCCGGACGACGTGCAGGCCGTGCTGCCGCAGACCATCGCGCACCGCCTCACGCCGGTGGGCGACGCGGGCCGGGGCGCCGTCGAGCAGGTGCGCGCCATGATCGCCGCCGTGCCCTTGCCGTGAGCCTGCGCTCGCGCATCGACGGCTGGTTCCTGTCGCGCCGGCCGCCGTCGGACACGCTGGAGCTGACCCAGCGCAACGTCTACATCGTGCCCACGCGGGCCGGCTGGACGCTGGCCGCCACGCTGCTGGTGCTGCTGGTCGCGTCGATCAACTACCAGCTCAACCTGGGCTACCTGCTGACCTTCCTGCTGGCCGGCAGCGTGGCGGTGGGCATGCACGTGTGCCACGGCACGCTGCGCGGGCTGTCGATGCACATGGTGGCGCCCGATGCGCACTACGCAGGCGCGGCGGCCGTCTTCAAGGTGGTGCTGCACAACACGCGGCGCAGCGTTCGCTACGGCATCGGCATGGCGGTGCGCGGCAGCGGCCAGTGGGCCTGGACCGACGTGCCGGCCGAAGGCACCGCCACCGTCGAGATCGCGTTCCAGCCCGAGCGCCGCGGCCTGCACCCGGTGCCGCCGCTCACCGCCGAGACGCGCTTCCCGCTCGGCACCTTCCGCGTGTGGACGGTGTGGCGGCCGGCGGCGCGGATGCTGGTCTACCCCGCGCCCGAAGCCCATCCGCCGCCGCTGCCGCCGGGCGAGCCGCTGTCCGGCCCGGCCGCCGCATCGGCCGCATTGCGCGCCGCCGGCTCCGGCGAATACGACGGCGTGCGCGCCTACCGGCGCGGCGACCCGCTGAAGCTCGTGGTCTGGAAGAAGGCCGCGCGCGCCCAGGCCGCCGGCTCCGAAGACCTGGTGAGCCGCGACACCCAGCAGACGCAGCGCGAGGAACTCTGGCTCGACGCCCATTCCGCCGGCCTCCCCGACACCGAAGCCCGCATCTCGCGCCTGTGCGCCTGGGTGCTGATGGCCGACCGGCTGGGCGTGGACTACGGCATGCGCGTGGCGGGCCGGGTGGTGAAACCCTCGCAGGGCGAGGCGCACCGGCGCGCCTGCCTCGAAGCCCTGGCTCTGTGCTGAACGGGGACCACGACCATGAACAAGCTCATGACGCGGATGGCCACCCTGCCCCGGGATGCCCGGGACACGCTGTTCCTGCTCGCGGTGATCGCGCTGATCGTGCTGCCGCAGGTCGAGAACATTCCCTGGTGGTGCACCGCCATCACGGCCATGGTGCTGCTGTGGCGCGGGATGCTCGCGGTGCAGGCACGCCCGCTGCCAGGCAAATGGTGGCGCGCCGCGCTGCTGGCGCTCACGCTGGCCGCCACCTTCGCCACGCACCGCACGCTGCTGGGCCGCGACGCGGGCGTCACGCTCATCGTGATCCTGCTGGCGCTGAAGACGCTGGAGCTGCGCGCCCGGCGCGACGCCTTCGTCATCTTCTTCCTGGGCTTCTTCGCGATGCTCACGAACTTCTTCTATTCGCAGTCGCTGCTGACCGCGTTCACCATGCTGCTAGCGCTGCTGGGCCTGCTCACCGCGCTGGTCAACGCGCACATGCCGGTGGGCCGGCCGCCGCTGTGGCAGGCCGCGCGCACCGCCGGCTGGATGGCGCTGGCCGGCGCGCCGATCATGCTCGCGCTGTTCCTGCTGTTCCCGCGCTTCGCGCCGCTGTGGGGCACGCCCAGCGACGCCATGGTGGGACGCAGCGGCCTGTCGAACGTCATGCGTGTCGGCACCATCGCCGAGCTGGCGCTGGACGACAGCATCGCCGCGCGGGTGCGCTTCGAGACCGGCAAGGTTCCGCCGCAAAGCCAGCTCTACTTCCGCGGCCCGGTGCTCGCGCAGTTCGACGGCCGCGAATGGACCGCGCTGCCGTCATGGGCGCGCGGCACCCAGTGGACGCCGAACCTGCGCGTGAGCGGCGAGCCGGTGCGCTACGAGGTCACGCTCGAGCCCAGCAACCGCCCGCTGCTGCTGACGCTCGATGCCGCGCCGCGCGCGCCCGAGGCTCCGGGCTTCGAGGTAACGGGCACGCCCGACCTGCAATGGCTGGCGAACCGCCCGCTCAACGACCTGGTGCGCTACCGCGCCGAGAGCTACACGCAGTTCCACAGCGGCCCGCTCAAGCGCGCGGGCGGCCAGCTGCAGGCCTACCTGGCGCTGCCGCCCGGCACCAATCCGCGCACCGCAGCACTGGCCGCCGAGATGCGCGCCGACCCCGCGCTGGCCGGTGCCGATACGCCGGCCTTCGTGCAGGCCGCGCTCGCACGGCTGCGCACCGGCGGCTACAGCTACACGCTGGAGCCCGGCGTGTACGGCGACAACACCGCCGACGAGTTCTGGTTCGACCGCAAGGAAGGCTTCTGCGAACACATCGCCTCGGCCTTCGTGGTGCTGATGCGCAACCTGGGCGTGCCGTCGCGCATCGTCACCGGCTACCAGGGCGGCGACCTCAACACGGTCGACAACTACTGGATCATTCGCCAGAGCGATGCGCATGCCTGGGCCGAGGTCTGGCAGGAAGGCACGGGCTGGGTTCGCGTCGATCCCACGGGTTCCGTCGCGCCGGGCCGCATCGGCCAGTTCCAGCGGCTGGTGCCGCAGCCGGGGCTGTTCGCGGGCGCCATCGGCGCGATGAGCCCCACGCTCGCGCAGAACATCCGCGCCGCCTGGGAGGCGGTGAACAACGGCTGGAACCAGTGGGTGCTCAACTACACGCAGAGCCGCCAGCTGAACCTGCTGAAGAACATCGGCTTCGAGGCGCCGAGCCTGGAAGACCTGGCCTATGTGCTGCTCTATCTGCTGGTGGGCGCGAGCCTTGCCGGCGCCGCCTGGACGCTGTGGGAGCGCAGCCGCCACGACCCGTGGCTGCGCCTGCTAGGCCAGGCCCGCGCGCGGCTCGCCAGGGCCGGCCTGCAGCTGCCCGACACCGCGCCGCCGCGCCAGATGGCCCAGGCCGCCGACGCGCGCTTCGGCCCGTCTGCACAGGCGGTGCGCGACTGGCTGCTGAAGCTGGAGGCACAACGCTACGCACCGGCCACGCCGGATTCCCTTTCCACCCTGCGCGCCGAATTCCGATGCCTCGCCTGGCCTGCCGCGAACCCGCGCGGCTGAAACCACATGTGTCCCCGAAAGGGGTCCGTGCGGGCGGGCGGCACAATCGACCCATGCGATTCTTTCTCCCCAAGCCGTCCCGCGCCGCCGCGGCAGCCGCTCTTCTCGCCGCCTGCTGCGCATGGTCCACGGGGGCTGCAGCACAGAAGTCCTCCAGCGGCCGTGCCGCCGCCGCGGTCAATCCGGTGCGCGGCAGCACGCCCTACGCCACGCGCGACGACGCCATGCAGTTCGCCGACGAAGTGGCGGCCCGCCGGGGCCTGGACCGCGAATGGGTTCGCGCCACCATCGGCAGCGCGCGCTTCCTGCCCAACGTGCCGCGGCTCATGCTGCCGGGCCCGGTGGGCACCGTGAAGAACTGGCAGACCTATCGCAGCCGCTTCATCGACCCGGTGCGCATCGCGGCTGGCGTGCGCTTCTGGCGCGCCAATGCCGACACGCTGGCGCGCGCCCAGCAGGTGTACGGCGTGCCGCCGGAAATCATCGTCGGCATCATCGGCGTGGAAACCATCTACGGCCGCAACATGGGCAGTTTCCGCGTGATCGACGCGCTGGCCACGCTGTCCTTCGATTTTCCCCAGGGACACCCGCGAGCGGCCGAGCGCGAGGCCTTCTTCCGCGGCGAGCTCGAGAGCTTCCTGAGCACCGAGAGCCGCACCGCCGACGACCCGCTCACCCCGCTGGGCAGCTACGCCGGCGCCATGGGCATGCCGCAGTTCATGCCCAGCAGCATCGCCAAGTACGCGGTCGACTTCGACGGCGACGGCCGCATCGACCTGGTCAACAACCCGGCCGACGTGATCGGCTCCGTGGCCAGCTACTTCAAGGCCTTCGGCTGGCAGCCGGGCATGCCCGCCGTCTTTCCGGTGCACTTCGAGGAAGCGCGGCTGCAGAAGGCGCTGCTGCTGGCGCCCGACATCCTGCCGACATTCAGCGCCGACAGCTTCGTGGCCGCGGGCGCGGTGCCCGAGGGCGACGGCATCCGCCACAAGGGCCTGCTCGCGCTGGTCGAGCTGCAGAACGGCGCCGACGCGCCGCCCACCTACGTGGCCGGAACGCGCAACTTCTACGTGATCACGCGCTACAACTGGAGCAGCTACTACGCCATGTCCGTGCTCGACCTCGGGCAAGAGGTCAAGGCCGCGATGGAGCAATAGGCACCATGTCGCCCGAGGCACTGCGAGCGAACTGGAACGCGGCCTGGCATGCGCTGGGCGTGGCGGCGCCCGACGAGGCGCTGTGCGCCGAGCTGCAGCGGCGCTACGCCGAACCCCAGCGCCACTACCACACGATGCAGCACCTGGGCGAATGCCTCGCCTGGTTCGAGCGCGAACAGGCGCTGGCGGAACACCCCGCGGAAGTCGCGCTTGCGCTGTGGTTCCACGACGCGATCTACGACGTGCATGCACACGACAACGAAGCACGCAGCGCCGACTGGGCGCGGCAGGCCTTGCTGGCTGCTGGCGTCGACGCGGAAGCGGCCGAACGCGTGCACGCGCTCGTCATGGCCACACGCCACGATGCGGTGCCCGAAGGCCGCGACGCCGAACTGCTGATCGACATCGACCTGTCGATCCTGGGTGCCGGGCGCGAGCGCTTCGACGAATACGAGCGCCAGGTGCACGCCGAATACGGCTTCGTGCCAGAGGAAGTGCGCCTGCCGCGCCGGCGCGCCATCCTGCAGCGCTTTCTCGATCGCAAGGCCATCTACGCCACGCCGCGCATGCATGCGCAGCTCGAGGCGCAGGCACGCATCAACCTGCAGCGCTCGATCTCGGGCTGACCCGCGGCCTCAGGCCGGCATCAGCCGCCACCATTCGGTACGCGGCGACTCGCCCCCGTGCGCTTCTTCGACGGTGCCCAACAGCAGGCCGCCGCTTGACGCGCCCAGCTTCGACAACGCCAGCAGGCGCTGCGGATCGCGGCACAGCATGAAGCTCGCATCGCCTTGCCATTCCAGGCACCGCCCCACCTCGGCCAGCATCAGCGCGGGCTGGCTCTGCATGAAGGTGAAAGGCATCGGCATGCCCGTGTCTAGCTGCGAAAGGCCCGCCTGCGTGGCCTCCCGTGCGCCGCGCAGGCTGGCCACGCGCAGGCGGGCATCGGCAGGCAGCGCGGTCTCGCCGGCCGCGTCCAGGCAGCAGCGCGCGCCGTACATCGCAAGCTCCGTCCACAAGCCGACGCGGCGCGGACGACGGCCGATGCGCCGCGCCAGGTCGTCGCGCCACTCCTGCGGCGGCGGATGCGCGACGAAGTGCGCAGCGGTGCGCCAAGCCGTCATGCCGAGCAGTCCTTCAGCACCAGCGAGGCATGCCCGCCGCCGAAGCCCACCAGATTGAGCAGCATGTGGCGCAGCCTCCGCGGCGCCTGCCTGCACAGCGAGATGCCGAGCGTCTCGTCGAGCGGATAGTCCACCACCGGCCACGCACCGCCTTCGATGCAGCCCACCAGCAGCGCCAGTTCGGCCGCTCCCGCGGCGCCCAGCGTGTGGCCGATCACCGACTTGAGCGACACCAGCGGCGGCAGCGGATCGAACACCTGCCTGAGCGCTTCCACCTCGATCGCGTCGTTGACCGGGCTGCCGGCGGCCTGCACCTTGACGAGGTCGATGTCGGCCGGCCGCAGGCCGCTCTGCGCCAGCGCCCCTTGGCACATCGCAAGCACCGCGCTGGCTTCGGTGCCAGAGGGGTTGCGCCCGTCGACCACGTTGGCGCCGCCCATGAACTGCCAGCGCGCGGCGCGCGACTGCAGCCGCAGCGCAGCCACCGCCTCGCCGAGCACCAGCCCCTTGCGTCCGGCGCCGAAGGGCCTTGCGCGATCGGGCGCCAGCAGTTGCATCGCGCCGAAGCCGGCGACGGTGAAGCGGTTGTCCAGTTCGGCACCGATCACCAGCGCCTCTTGCGCCTCGCCGGCGCGGATCATGTCGCAGGCCGTCAGCAGCGCGTTCAGCGACGATGTGCAGGCGGTCGACACGGTGAACACCGGTCCTTGCCAGTCCAGCGCACCGGCCACGATGTCGGCGAAGTCCTGCAGATCGCCGCCGAGCCGCCGGGACTGTTCCATGTGTTCCATGAACCCGATGTCGAGCGACGACGAGGCCACGAACAGCGGCGCGGTGCGCTCGCCCCAGTCGCCGGTCTTCGCGGCCACGTTGCGCACGATGCGGCGCAGGCGCTCGGTCCAGTCGCCCTCCGCCTGCGGCAGCGCATGCACGGGCCAGCACACGTCATCGGCAACGGCCACGGGCACCGGCGGCACACCGCCGCGCCGCAAGGAAGCCAGTGCGCGCGGCATGTCTTCCCCCAGCGCGCAGGCCAGCCCGACGCCGGCCAGGAAGACCTGGCTCATGCCTTGCCCGCTTGCGCGAGATGCTGCGCCAGATGCGCGATGGACGTGAGCGCCCGGCGCGTCTCCTTGCTGTCGGGCATGCGCACGCCGAAGCGCTGCTGGATCGCCATCGACACCTGCAGCGCATCGAG
Source organism: Variovorax sp. MPBD4-3 (assembly GCF_058809745.1). Classification (NCBI taxonomy): domain Bacteria; kingdom Pseudomonadati; phylum Pseudomonadota; class Betaproteobacteria; order Burkholderiales; family Comamonadaceae; genus Variovorax; species Variovorax sp. MPBD4-3. Next base: position 10,827 of record NZ_JBXASW010000047.1, on the reverse strand, counting down.
CGAGTCGAGGTCGAGCCGCGCCTCGGGGCCGAACAGCGGCTCGTCGTCGCCGAGGCCGCCGGGGGGCGCCGTTTTCTCGACGGCTTCGAGCACCATGGCCTTGAGGCTGGCGATGAATTCAGGTGTGACGGTGTCAAGGGTGCTCATGGTGCGCGCCTGCGAAACAGAAATACGGCGATGAGGAACATCAGCGCCGCGAACACGGCCAGCCGGCCGATCTGCGGCAGCGCGTCGGCCACGCCGCCGCCGCGCAGCAGCACGGTGAGCAGGGCCTCGAGCCCCCAGTTCATCGGCGAGATCTCGACCAGCCGCTGCATGAAGCCCGGCATCACGAACTTGGGCACCATGATGCCGCCGGCAGCCGCCATCAGCACGTTGACCATCGGCCCGATGGTGGCCGCCTGTGCATGGCTGCGCACCAGGCAGGCCAGCGCGAGAGACAAGCTGACCGCCGCCAGGCTCACCGCCGCGAGCGACAGCACCAGCGCGCCCCAGTGGATGCCCGCGAGCGACAGCGCGTCGCCGCCGATCAGCGGCATGAACCAGATGCCGGCCGCGAGCATCAGCACCGCCTGCAGCGCGTTCACGCCAAGGTAGGGCAGCGCCTTGGACGCCAGCAGCGTGAAGCGCGAGACGCCCAGGCTCTGCAGCCGGCCGAGCGCGCCCGAACTGCGCTCCTGCACGAACAGGCTGGACAGCGACGCGACCACGAAGAACATGCCGAAGACCAGCCATGCAGGCACGTTCTGCTGCACCGAGGTCGGGCGCGGACCGGCGGCGGAGAAGCGCTCGGCGCGCACCATCGCCTGGATCGACGCATCGGGCGCGGGGCTGGCCGTGCCGGGCACCGCCAGCGCGAGCCGCGCCTTGAGCTCGCCCGACGCACCGACCAGCTCGGCACGCAGCGCATTGAACAGGTTGGCGTCGATGCCGGGCTCGGTCAGCAGGTGGATGCGCGCCTGGGTCGAGAGCGCGGCCGACTCCAGCTCTTGCGACAGCCCCGGCTCCATCACGATCACGTACTTGAGCGAGCCGTTGCGCAGCCGCGCCTGCCAGTCGTCGCCCAGCGGCTGCGGCGTGCCGTGGTTGCGCTGCCAGAGCTGCTTGAGCCACTGCGCGGGCGTGGCGGTGTCGCGCATGTCGATGGCATAGGCCAGCTCGGCGAGCGGCGGGCGGTAGATGTCTTTCAGCGTGAGCGACATCAGCACGATGAAGACCATCGGCATCACGAACAGCGCGGCCAGCCCGTGCATGTCGCGCACGAGGGCGAGCAGTTCTTTCCTGATGAGCGCGAGGAGCATGGGAACGTCGGTCAGTCGCGCAGCGAGCGATGGGTGAGCGCCATGAAGAGCTGCTCCAGGTCATGGCGGCCGAACTCGGCGTGGCGCACTTCGATGCCCTGCGCTTCCAGCGCTGCCAGCACGGGACCGGGGCCGATGCCTCTGTCCAAATGGATGCGCCAGTGCACGCCGCCCTCTTCCACGGTGCCGAAGCGCGAGAGCATGCCCGCGTCGAGCCCGTCGGCCGCGAGCGTGAGCAGCATCGCGCTCTTCGAGAGCAGGTCGTCGAGCGCGCCTTCGCGCAGCAAATGGCCGCGGTCGAGGATGACGACGCGATCGGCGATCGCCTCGATCTCTTCCATGTAGTGCGAGGCGTAGATCACCGCCGCGCCCTGCTGCGCAAGGCTCTTGATGGCGTCGAGGATGAAGGCGCGCGACTGCGGATCGACACCGACGGTGGGCTCGTCGAACAGCATCAGCTCGGGTTCGGGCAGCAACGCAATGGCGAGGTTGAGGCGCCGCTTGAGGCCACCGGAGAGTCTTTCAGCGCGCACGCCGGAGAACTGTTCGAGTTGCGCAAACTCCGTGCAGGCGGCGATGCGCTCTTTTTTCTTCGCGCCAGACAGGCCACCCGCCGCCGCGAAGCATGCGAGGTTCTCGGCCACGGTCAGCATGGGATAGAACGCATGCTCCTGCGGCGCGACGGCAATCCTTGTTGGGGTCCTTGCACGCACCTGCTGCAGCGGCTGACCGTCGATCCGGATCTCGCCCGACTGCACGGCCAGCGCGCCCGACAGGTGCGAGATGAGCGTGGTCTTGCCTGCGCCGTTCGGGCCCAGAAGACCGAGCACGCAAGCTCTCGGCACTGCGAGCGATACGTCGGCCAGTGCGGCCGCGTCGGCATGCGGATACCGGTAGCTGAGGCTCTTCAGCTCTAGCATCGGTTTGCCATCTGCGTGTTGTTCGGGGCATGTGCACAGGCCATCGGGTACTCCCCTCCGCGAATGTCCCCCGGCCTGCGGCCTCCTCCTTTATTTCGCTGCGGGGAGCACCCGACGCCCTGTGCACGATGGACGCGGCTGTCGTGCTGGCTGATCAACGACGGCTCTGAACGATCACGTCGATGGGGTGCCTTGCGCAGCGAAATAAAGGAGGAGCCCGAAGGGCGGGGGACATTCGCGGAGCAAGGTACCCTGTCGACGTGATCGCACCCCGAACGACTCGAAACCAAAGGAGTCATCAAGCGACGGCAGCCTTCAGGTCGCGGAAGAAGCTTTCTTCCTGCTGAGCCTGCTCACGCAGCTTCGCGGCAAGCGCTGCGGGGTCCACCGCCTCGCGCCCCTTCACCATGCGCGCGGCCTTGAGTGCGAACGCGCGCCAACCGTCGCCGATGGCGATCAGCCGCTCCGACATCTGCTGCAGTTGCGGCTTGTCGAGCAGGTGCGCGGCCTCTTGCAGGAAGCCCGCGTAGATGAAGCGGAAACCCGCCCCACCCGTGCCGATTTCTTCCTGCATGCGCACCACGTGGCCGATGAAGTCGACGCTGCGCGGGTCGGTCGGCGACAGCGCCTGCATGCGCCTGGCCAGCGTGCGCATGCCGCGCACGCCGACGATCGGAATCGGGGCGAGCATGTTGCGCACCGTCTTGCGGATGGCCTTGACGACGCTGGCCGCGTCGACCGCCTTGCGGTCGATGGCCTGCGGGTAGTACATGAGCCCCTTGGGCGCGAGCACGCCCTTGGCGAATCGCGCGCGAGCCAGGTCGCCGCTGGCGCAGCGCACGGGCTCCTCGAACACGGGATCGCTGATCAGGTAGTCGTCGCCGTCCTTGCCGTAGACCAGCAGGTTGTGCGCGTTGAAGTGAAAGCGCATGTTCGGCGGGAAGTACGGCAGCCAATAGACCGAGGTCTGCAGCCCCACCAGTTGGCCGTCGGCGAGCAAGGCGTCGAGCCGCTGCTGGCCGGCCTCGGGGCTGCGGAAGGTCTCGAAGCGAAAGCGCGCGGCCATCGGCGCCAGCAGGCCCTTGATGATGGCCTTGGGCGGCATGCGGTACGAAATGAGCGGCAGGCCCGACAGCTTGATGAACGGCAGGTACGCGAACGACAGCGCTGATGAAAGCCCCAGCGCCATGCTCTCGCTCATCGGCGCGCCGTGGTGGCGCATCAGGCTGGAGATGACGCCGCTCTCGCAGTGCGCCGCCTGTTGGTGTTGGAACTTCATGGCAAGCCTTGCAGGGTGGAAACGGGCAGCCCCAGCGCTTCGCCGTAGCGTGCGAGCTGCGCTGCGGACAGCGCGGCGAAATGGCGCGGCTGCAGGTGGCGGCGCACGCGCCATTGCCAGAAGCCGCTGGTCTGGGAGAGCAGCGCCACGTCCATGCGGCGCTCGTACATCCAGTATTCGAGCGGCGAGGCCTGGCCCGCCTTCACGCGTTCCCTTGCGGCCTGCGCCTGTTCGACGAGCACGTCGACGGCGTGGCTGGTGACGATCTCTTCGGCCTCCCAGCCGCGCGAGGTGGCGGTGACGACGCGGCCCTGCGCGTCGCGCGCATACATCAGCTTGGAATGGCCGTCGAGGGTCGCATTGCCCTCCTGCGGTACCGCGTCGAGGTCCATGGCTACACCGCCTCCATGTAGATGAAGCCGCTGGAGAAGCGGCCGCTTTCGGGCACGAACATCAAGAGCTTCTGCCCGGGCTTGATGCGGCCCGAGCGGAACAGCTCGTCGAGCATGATGTAAGGCGACGCCGAGCCCGTGTTGCCCTTGCTCGCGAGGTTGCTGAACCATCGCTCGCGCGGAATGTGCAGCCCCAGCGACTCGAGGCACTGGCTCACCGGTTCGACGAAATAGTGCGATGAGAGATGCGGCAGGAACCAGTCGATGTCCGCCGACTTCAGCCCGCGCCGCTCGATGATGGCCGCGAGCGGCTCGCCCAGCGTGGCGCGCACGATGTTGTCGTTGAGCAGGCGCACGTCCTGCTTGACGGCGAAGGTCGACTCGCGTTGCCAGTCTTCGGGCGACTTGCGGGCCCAGCCGTCGAGGCCGCCTTCGGCGTTTTTCTCGGCGCCTGCGTACATGCACACCGGCAGTTCGTGCGCGGCCGACGACAGGTCGATCCAGTCGATGCGCAGCGACAGCGGCCCGCGCGGCTCGCGCTCCAGCAGCACCGCGCCGGCGCCGTCGGACAGCATCCAGCGCAGGAAGTCTTTCTCGAAGGCCAGCTCGGGCCGGGCCTCGAGCGCTTCGAGCTTGTGCTCCAGCTCGGCCTCGAAGCGCGAACCGCGCATCACGGCCGAGGCCAGCTCCGAACCGGTGGCCACCGCGCGCCGCGCGTCGCCCGCGCGCACCGACAGCCACGCATGCTTCAGCGCCGTGGCGCCGGCAAGGCAGATGCCCGCGCAGGCCACCACTTCGAGGCGCGGCCAGCCAAGTTCGCCGTGCACCATCACCGCATGGTTGGGCATCAGCTGGTCGGGCAGCGAGGTGCCGGTGGCAAGGCAGTCGACAGGCCCCACGTCGTCGCCCAGCGCGCGGATGGCCGAGGCGGTGAGCTGGGCGTTGGTCATGGCCAGTTCGCCGGTGGCGCGGTCGATGGCGTAGTGGCGCGACTGGATGCCGTTGCTGCGAAGAATGAGCCGCCGCGCGCGCGAAGCCTTGCCGCCGATGCGGCCGAGCACGTCTTCGATGTCGTCGTTGCCGACCGGGGAAAAGGGCAGGAAGGCGGCGGTACGGGTCAGGAAGACATCAGTCGTCATAGAGATGGGAGCGGTCCGTGGCGGAGCCCGACGGGCACTCGAACTGGGCGGTCATTCTAGTCAGCCACCCCCGGAACAAAGGCCGCAGCAGCGCCTGGAGCGTGAGGCTCACGGGCACTACCGTGATGATCAGTACCAGCAGGAACAGCACGTACAGCAGCAGCAGCGGCTTGCGCTGCCATGCGCCGGGGCGGCCGGCCGCCATGATGAGCTTGCCCCACAGATAGAAGCTGCGGGTGCCGGCCTTCTCGCTGACGAGCAGCCGGGCATCGGCGCGCACCGCGCCCAGGCCTGCCAGCAGCGGCTGCGTGCCGCGTTCGAGGCCGGCGTGCAGCGCATCGCGTAGCGCGCGGCCGAAGCGGCCGCTGCCGCGGATCTGTTCGGCGCTTAGCCCCGCGTCGGGCATGCCCCAGAAGCCGCGCTTGCGGCCCCAGATCAGCCAGGCCGGCGTGGTGAAGAACGTGGCTAGCGTGGGGCCGGGATCGGTCAGCACCACGTTGTCGATCAGGCGCGCGCCCACGTCGTCCAGCATGCCCTTGAGCTTCTCGTGCGCCAGCAGCCACATGTTGCGGCAGGCGATGACCGTGACCACCGGCTTCCCCTCGAGCAGGCGCGCGGCCACCGGATGCTTGAGGAACGCCGCGACCGGCTGCGAAGGTGCCAGGAACCACACCTGGGAAGGCAGCACGATGAGGTCGAAGTCTTCATCGCCGCCGAGCGACAGCGGCGCCAGCGGCCGCGGCTTCATGTGGGCCGATTCCGGGAAGGCGTCGAAGAAGGTCAGGAAGGGCCAGGGAAAGGGAAACGGCTGCAGTGGCCGCAACACTTCTTCATGCACCTGGATCGACGGGTCGGCGCGCAGCGGCGCCACGATCTGCTCGGCCACCTGGTCGAGCTGGCCGGACTGCGAGTAGCGGAGAACCAGGACCCGCTTGGGGACGTTGTTGCGAGGCGCGGCGACGGGGCTGGAGAGACTGGAAAGGCTGGAGATCACTGGCGGCGGCTTTCGGGGGCCGTCGAATGTACGCGAAGCAAGCGCCAAAAGCATCTGCCATCAGTCATGTCTACGACTGCCGATGGTCGGGGTGGCCAGCCCCTGCGCCAGGCCTGCGCCGGGCCTCAGCCGCGCCTGGGATTGGCCTGCAGCCAGCGCGCAACCTGTTCGCGCTGCGCGGGCGTGTAGTGCAGCCCCAGCTTGGACCTGCGCCAGAGCACGTCGTCGGCGGTCACGGCCCACTCGTTGTCCTGCAGGAAGCGCAGTTCGCGCTCGAACAGGCCGGGTGCCACTTCGGCGCCCAGGCCGGCGAAGGATTTCGCGTTGCCCAGCACGTCGGCGATGCGCGCGCCGTAAGCCCGCGCCAGCCGCCGCGCGAGCTGGCCGTAGAGCCAGGGGTGCTTTGCCTGCACGGCCGACACGAAGCGCTCGAAGTCGTCGTCGGGACGCTTCGCGGCGCCGATCCAGCCCGACAGGTCGCCGCCCGCGAGGAAGGCGCCGTCGGTCCAGGCCGGGCGCTGCGCGCTCGACTGGCCCAGCATCTTGCCGACCTCGTCGGCCGCGTCCTCGGCCAGCTTGCGGAAGGTGGTGATCTTGCCGCCCCACACCGACAGCAGCGGCGCGGCGGTGGTGTTCGACTCGAGCAGGTAGTCGCGCGTGACGGCGGACGGATCGCCCGACGCGTCGTCCAGCAGCGGGCGCACGCCGGAATAGGTCCACACCACGTCGCTCGGCACGATAGGCTTGTCGAAGTAGCGGCTGGCCTGGGTGCAGAGGTAGTCGATCTCTTCCTGCGCGATGCGCGCCGCACCGGGGTCGTCGCCGGTCAGTTCGATGTCGGTGGTGCCGATCAGCGTGAACTCGTCCTGGTAGGGAATGGCGAAGATGATCCGCTTGTCGGGGTTCTGGAAGATGTAGGCATGGTCGTGCTCGAACAGGCGCGGCACCACGATGTGGCTGCCCTTGACGAGCCGCAGGCTCTTGGTGGCCAGCGCCTCGCCCCTGGCCGACTGCGCCACGCCGCGCAGGAAGGACTCGGCCCACGGCCCCGCCGCGTTGACCACGGCGCGCGCGCGCAGCGTGCGCCTGTTGCCGTCGGCGCCTTCCAGCGTGGCGGTCCAGGCGTCGGCGTCGCGCTGGGCGTGCACGCAGCGCGTGCGGGTCAGCACCTCGGCGCCGCGCGCCCGCGCGTCCAGCGCGTTGAGCACCACGAGCCGCGCATCGTCGACCCAGCCGTCGGAATAGACGAAGCCGCGCTTGTACTGCTCCTTCAGCGGCTTGCCGGCGGCATGCCGGCGCAGGTCGACGCTGCGCGAGCCCGGCAGCACCTCGCGCCTGGCGAGGTGGTCGTACATGAACAGGCCGATGCGGATCATCCAGGCCGGGCGCATCGACGGGTCGTGCGGCATCACGAAGCGAAGCGGCCACATGATGTGGGGCGCGCTCTTGAGCAGCACTTCGCGCTCCTGCAGCGCCTTGCGCACCAGCGAGAACTCGTAGTACTCGAGGTAGCGCAACCCGCCGTGGATCAGCTTGGTCGAGGAAGAAGAGGTGTGCGAGGCAAGGTCGTCTTTTTCGCAGAGCACCACGCGCCAGCCGCGGCCGGCCAGGTCGCGTGCGATGCCGCAGCCGTTGATGCCGCCGCCGACAATGAGAACGTCGCAATCGGTGGCGGGCGCAGGCGGATTCGAGGAAAAATCGCTCACAGCAGATGGATCCGTTGGTTCATGGCTTGGGTTTGCTGACGGAAGCCATTGTATTTTCGAATTCTTTCAATTTCATTCCTTTGAGCGCGATTTTCCCCGAAAATTCCCTCAATCGGGATTCGCTTTCTTTCGTTTTAAATTGACGCGCACTGTAACCTTGCCGCAGTCTTCCTGCCCTTCGCGACGCCCCTGTGAACTCCAATCCCCGACAGATCAATCTCCTGGAAACCGTGCGCACGCGCGGCTCCGTCACCGTCGAAGAACTGGCCGAAATGCTCGGCGTCACGCTGCAGACGGTCCGCCGGGACGTGCAGCGGCTGGCCGACGAGGGATTGCTGACCCGCTTCCACGGCGGCGTGCGGGTGCCGAGCTCCACCACCGAGAACATCGGCTACCAGCAGCGTGAGACCCTGCACGCCGAGGGCAAGGCGCGCATCGCCCGCCGCGTGGCGGAGCTGGTGCCCAACGACTGTTCCCTGATCCTGAACATCGGCACCACCACCGAGGCCGTCGCCAAGGCGCTGCTGCGCCACACCGGCCTGCGCGTGATCACCAACAACCTGAACGTGGCCACCATCCTGAGCGGCAACAGCTCGTGCGAGGTGATCGTGGCCGGCGGCTCGGTGCGCCCGCGCGACCGCGCCATCGTGGGCGAGGCCACCATCGACTTCATCCGCCAGTTCAAGGTGGACATCGCGCTGATCGGCGTGTCGAGCATCGAGGCCGACGGCTCGCTGCGCGACTTCGACCTGCGCGAGGTGAAGGTGGCGCAGACCATCATCGCGCAGGCGCGCGAGGTGTGGCTCGCGGCCGACGCCAGCAAGTTCAACCGGCCCGCGATGATCCAGCTGGGCACGCTCTCGCAGATCGACCGGCTGTTCACCGACGCCGAGCCGCCGCCGCCCTTCCCCGACCTGCTGCTCGCGGCGCAGGTCCGGCTGGAGATCGCGCGCGACAACTGAAGAACGAAGAAGCACGGAGACGACATGACGACCTACCTGCTGGCCCTGGACCAGGGTACTTCCAGCTCGCGCAGCATCGTGTTCGACCGCGAAGGCCGCATCGTGGCCATCGCGCAGAAAGAACTCACGCAGATCTATCCGCAGCCCGGCTGGGTCGAGCACGACCCGATGGAAATCTGGCACAGCCAGCTCGCCACCGCGCGCGAGGTGCTTGCAAAGGCCGGGCTGCAGGCCACCGACATCCACGCCATCGGCATCACCAACCAGCGCGAGACCACCGTGCTGTGGAACCGCAAGACGGGCCAGCCGGTGCACCACGCCATCGTCTGGCAGGACCGCCGCGCCGAACCGCTGTGCGCGCAACTGCGCGAAGAAGGCATGAGCGACACCATCCGCCGGAAGACCGGCCTGGTGATCGACGCGTACTTCTCCGGCACCAAGCTGCGCTGGCTGCTCGACAACGTGCCCGGCGCGCGCGCGCAGGCTCAGAGCGGCGAACTGGCCTTCGGCACGATCGACAGCTGGCTCATCTGGCAGCTCACCGGCGGCAAGGCCCACGTGACCGACGTGAGCAACGCTTCGCGCACCATGCTCTTCAACGTGCACGACAACGCGTGGGACGCCGAGCTGCTGAAGGCGCTGGACATTCCCGCCGCGCTGATGCCGAAGGTGCAGCCATCGAGCTCGCACTTCGCCGATACCGACACCACGCTGCTGGGCCACACGCTGCCCATCGGCGGCGTGGCCGGCGACCAGCAGAGCGCCCTCTTCGGCCAGGCCTGCTTCGAGGCCGGCATGGCCAAGAACACCTACGGCACCGGCTGCTTCCTGCTGATGCACACCGGCGGCGCGTTCCAGCCCTCGCACAACGGCCTGCTCGTGACCAGCGCCGCGCAGACCGATGCGACGCCGCAGTACGCCATGGAAGGCAGCGTGTTCGTGGGCGGCGCGGTGGTGCAGTGGCTGCGCGACGGCCTCAAGGCCATCAAGGGCAGCGCCGAAGTGCAGTCGCTGGCCGAGAGCGTGCCCGACGCGGGCGGCGTGATGATGGTGCCGGCCTTCACCGGCTTGGGCGCGCCCTACTGGGACGCGGACGCGCGCGGCACGATCACCGGCCTCACGCGCGGGACCACGGTCGCGCACATCGCGCGCGCCGCGCTGGAAAGCATCGCCTACCAGAGCGCCGCGCTGCTGCAGGCCATGAGCCGCGACACGGTGGCCGCCGGCGGCAAGCCGGTGGCCGAACTGCGCGTGGACGGCGGCGCCAGCGTGAACGACCTGCTGATGCAGTTCCAGGCCGACCTGCTGGGCATTCCGGTGGTGCGGCCCGAAGTGGTCGAGACCACCGCGCTGGGCGCCGCCTACCTGGCGGGCCTGTCGACCGGCTTCTACAGCGACGCGCGCGAGCTCTCCAAGCTGTGGAAGGTGGAGCGCCGCTTCCTGCCGACCATGGGCCGCGCGCAGGCCGAGGAATCGATGGCGCGCTGGGAACGCGCGGTGCGCCAGGCCACCGCGACCTGAACGGCGGCCCGGCGCACGTCGCCGCTTACCAGCCCCAGGTCAGGCGCTTCTGCACCCAGCCGGTGGCGCCGCCCTCGTGCCGCACCTTGATCCAGTCGCCCCGGCGCTCGATGGTGCGCAGCACGTCGCCGTAGCCGGCCTTCTTCAATACGGGGCTGCGGGTGCTCGGCGCGCGCCGCAGGTTGGCGACCTTCGCCTTCACGACGTGGTGCGGCGTCTTCCTGGTCATGGGCCGGTAGACCCAGGCCTTGTCGTTCTCGAAGTCGCTGACCCTCAGCCAGTCGCCTTTCCTGCCGATCACGCGGAAGGGGTAGCCCTTGCTCACTGTCCAGTGCGTCTCGTAGCGCTGTCCGGGGCCGGTGCGCATGTTGAGCGTGGGAACGGCGGCACTGACCATCTGCGAGGACGGCGCCGCCGCGAACACGGACGGCGCGGCCACCCATGCAAGGAAGAATGCGAGCAGGAGCGCGGGCCATCGACTGAATCTATCCATGGAGCTGGGGTTCCTTTCTATCGAACGTAAGGAGTGAATGTCCGGCGGAGCCGGGCGAGCCCGTCTGGGCGCCCTCGGCTCAATAAGTTCCGCGGGGATTTCCCCGACAGCCTCCCGCCC
>NZ_JBXASW010000046.1:0-50398 GCF_058809745.1 Variovorax sp. MPBD4-3 | reverse complement strand
GGTCTAGTTTTCGTGTATTTCTCCCTCCCCTCCCGGGGGAGGGCCGGGGTGGGGGTACGACGGCCTCACCCCATTCTCAACGCTCGTTGGGCACTGCCCCCATCCCCGCCTTCCCTCGGGAGGGGAAAGAGCAAAAGCCATCGCTCAAGTATCGGCAGGCTCCATGCCGAAGCGGCGCTTTGCCGCTTCGCTTTCTCTTGAGCGCATGTAGGCGAGCAGGTCAGTCACAGCGTCGTGTTGCGACGTACCCGTGCCGGGCGCGGCACAGAAAGTCGTCGTGATCTGAATCTCCGCCGGCAGCGGCCCCAGCAATGCGATGCCCTCGACCCCCATCAACTCGCTCAGCTGCTGGAACCCCAGCGCGGCCTCTCCTCGCGCGATGAGCGATCCCACCGGCACGCCGGCCGGTGCCTGCACCAATCGTTCCCTGACAGTGTCGGCAATACCCCAGCGTTCGAACAGCGCCATCAGCGCCACGCCGCTCGGCCCGGTCGAGCAGGCGATGCGTTCGGCCTCCAGCACCGCCCGCCGCACCGCGTCTTCGCTGGAGATGTCGGGCCGCGCCGCATTCGCATGCACCGCCACGGCAACGCCGCAGCGGACCACATCGACCTTGCGCGACGCATCCACCTTGCCGTCGGCCGCAAGCTTGTCGATCGCATCCGATGCCAGCACCACCAGATCGAATGACTCGCCCGATGACACGCGACGCGCGGCCTCGACGCCGCCGACCGACTCGAAGGTAACCGCCACGCCGCTCGAGCGCGTGTACGCCGCCGTCAGTTCCAGCATCAGGCCACGCGTGGCCATCGAGCCGATTACCCGGATTGTCCTGCTCATGTGCATCTACCGGAAGGTCAGGCGGCACGGCTTGCCGGCAGAAGAGCGGCCGCTGCTGCCGCAAGGCAGGCCTGGCGACGGGTGATGCTGGTGGACATGGCGTTCGTCAATCGGGCTTGATGCCGGCTTCGCGGATCAGCTTGCCGTAGCGCGCCACGTCGGTTTTCAGCAGCTTGGTGAACTGCTCGGTCGGCCCCGGCAGCGGAATGCCGCCGGCCGCCGCGAGTTGCGCCCGCACCTCTGGCGAGTCGATGGCCTTCTGCACGGCGTCGTGCAGCTTGTCGACCACGGCCCTGGGCATGCCGGCCGGACCGACGAAGCCATACCAGACGCTGGCCTCGAAACCCGGGTAGCCCGACTCGGCCACCGTCGGTACGCCCGGCAGTACGGCGGAGCGCTCGGCGCTCATCACCGCGAGCACGCGCAACTTGCCCGACTTGGCGAGCGGCAGCGCCTCGAGCGCATTCACCGCGACCACGTCGACATGGCCGCCGAGCACGTCGGTGAGCGCCTGTGCGCCGCCCTTGTAGGGCACGTGCCGCAGTTGCAGGCCGGCAGTGTGCTGGAACAGCTCCATGGCCAGGTGCGGCGTCGATCCGTTGCCCGGCGTGGCGACGGTCAGGCCGCCAGGCTTCGCTTTTGCCGCCGCGACCAGCTCGGGCAGCGTCTTGATGGCCGACTCTTCTCGCACGGTGAAAACCACAGGCACGCGGCCGACCGATGCCACCGGTGTCAGTTCGCGCTCCAGGTCGTAGGGCGCGGGCTGGAACAGCGACGGGTTCACCGCCAGCGCATTGGCGGCCAGCAGCAGCGTGTAGCCGTCGGGCGGGCTGGTGATGACCGACTTGATCGCGATGTTGGTGCCCGCGCCGGGCTTGTTCTCGACGATCACCGGCTGCCCGAGGATGGCCGACATCTTCAGGCCCACCGAACGCGCGATGGCATCGACCGCGCCGCCGGCGCTGTAGCCCACGAGCACCTTGACTGGCTTGGACGGGAACGCGTCGGCCGCGCCGGCAGTGCCGAAGTGGCTGGACATGGCCAGCGCGGCCACGCCGAGGAAGAGGCGTCGGGAAAATAATTTCATTGCTTGTTGTCTCCGGATTCGAAATCGGGCGGGGCTCAGCGCCCCGGGCGGTGCGCTGCGTCGTCGTTGTTCCAGGCTTGCGGGGGCGCGTCCTTGCCGGCCACCGAATAAAGCGCGCCGGGCGCGTTGCGGGTCTGCTGGAAATCTTCGAGCGACTGGCCGCGCATGGCGGCATAGATGTGCAGGTTCGACACGCCCACCACCGCGCCCAGCTTCTCCAGCATGAAGAAGATCACGCCGTACTGGATCAGGCTGCGCCAGTCGCGGTGGCGCACCATGTCGCGTTCCTCCGCGGTCAGCGCCGCGGCCTCGAAGGCGGCTTCCTCGTCGGCCAGGAAAGCGGCGCGATGCGCCGGGCGCGTCATGCCGTGCAGGAACTTGTTGAGGCGGTAGGCGCGCACGCTGGTCTCCAGCGTGAACGGATAGGTGCCGCGCAGCGCTTCCACGCCCGCCAGTTCCTCGTCGATGTGGCGGCGATGCCGCTCGACCTCGCCGGCAACCGGCGGGCTCGCCAGGTTCTCGTAGATGGCCGTGGCAATGCCTGTCATCGAGGGCAGGTAGTAGCTCTGGTGCGTCTTGCGCACGTTGGACGACAGCGCGCCGCGCATCACCAGCCACATGATGACTTCGGCGCCTTCCATGCCGCCGAGCGTGGCCAGTTCGGCCTGCGTCATCTCGGTCAGCCGCACCGGGTCGTTCTCGATCAGGTCCAGAAACTGCGCGTCCCATGCGGTGTTGTTGAAGCCCGCGCGTTCGCCATGTACCTGATGCGACAGGCCGCCGGTAGCGACGATCGCCACTTCGATGTCGTCCGGGTAGCTTTCGATCGCGCGGCGCAGCGCCTGGCCGAGCCTGTAGCAGCGGCGCGCCGACGGCACCGGCGACTGCAGCACGCCCACCTGAAGCGGCACCACTGGAATCGGCCATGCCGGCTCGTGCGGGCACAGCAGCGACATCGGCGAGAACACGCCGTGGTCCAGCGCCCGGTCCTGGAAGAAGGACATGTCGAACTCGTCCGCCACCAGCGAGCGTCCGATGTGCCGCGCCAGCGCCGGATGGCCTGCCAGAGCAGGAAGGTCGCGCGCGCCGCCGCCTTCGTCGGCCACCTCGTGCAGTTCGCCCACGCCGAGGGAAAAGGCCGAGTAGTGGTCGAAGAAGAAGGAGCTGACGTGGTCGTTGTAGATGAAGAACAGCACGTCGGGCTTCTTGTCGGCCAGCCATTGCTGCACCGGCGCGAAGGCCTCGAAGATGGGCGCCCAGACCGGGTCCTGCTGCTTGTTCTTGTCGAACGCGAAGCCGATGGTGGGCGTGTGCGAGCAGGCGACGGCGCCGATGATGCGAGCCATGGGTTGTTCCCTCGCTCAGTCGATGTAGCGCAGGCCGGCCTTGGCGAGCGGCTCGCGCATGGCGTACATGTCCAGCCCCAGTTCGCCCGCCGCGAAGCGCGCGCGCTTGCCGGCTTCATTGGCCTCGCGGGCCTGCGCGGCGTCTGCCACGCGCGCTGCAAGCGGCGCCGGCACCACCACCACGCCATCGATGTCGGCCACCACCACGTCGCCGGGCTGCACCAGCGCGCCGGCGCAGACCACAGGCACGTTGACCGAACCCAGCGTGGCCTTGATCGTGCCTTTCGAGTGGATGGCGCGGCTGAACACGGGGAAGTCCATGGCGATGAGGTCGCGCACGTCGCGCACGCCGCCGTCGATCACCAGGCCCTTGCAGCCGCGTGCCTTGAGCGACGTGGCCAGCAGATCGCCGAAGAAGCCGTCGGTGCAGTCGCTGGTGCAGGCGGCCACCACCACGTCGCCCGGCTGCACCTGCTCGGCCGCGACATGCAGCATCCAGTTGTCGCCGGGTTGCAGCAGCACGGTGACGGCGGTGCCGCACAGGCGCGCCTCGGGGTGGATGGGGCGGATGCGCGGCGCCATCAGGCCCAGCCGGCCCAGCGCCTCGTGCACGGTGGACACGCTGAAGCGCGACAGCTTCTCGACGGCGGCCGCATCGGCGCGCGCCACACGGCGATGCACCACGCCGAGTTCCTGCAGTACGGGAGCGGTCGTCATGTTCAGAGTCCTTTTTGCGAGAGGGCGCGGTCCAGGCGCGGATACACGCGGCGCGCGTTGCCTTCGTAGATCTGGCGGCGGGCCTTGTCGTCGAGCATGGGCGTGGCGTCGATGTAGCGGCGCGTGTCGTCGTAGTTGAAGCCGGTCTCGGGGTCGATGCCGCGCACCGCGCCGATCATTTCGCTCGCGAAGAGCACGTTGTCGACCGGGATCACGCGCGTGAGCAGGTCGATGCCCGGCTGGTGGTACACGCAGGTATCGAAGAAGATGTTGTTGAGCAGGTGGTCCTTCAGCAGCGGCTTCTTCATCTCCTGTGCCAGCCCGCGAAAACGGCCCCAGTGGTAGGGCACCGCGCCGCCGCCGTGCGGAATGACGAAGCGCAGCGCTGGGAAGTCCTTGAACAGGTCCGATGCAAGGCACTGCATGAAGGCCGTGGTGTCGGCGTTCAGGTAGTGCGCGCCGGTGGTGTGGAAGCAGGCGTTGCAGCTGGTGCTGACATGCACCATCGCGGGAATGTCGAGCTCCACCATCTTTTCGTAGATCGGATACCAGTGCCGGTCGGACAGCGGCGGGCTGGTCCAGTGGCCGCCCGACGGATCGGGGTTGAGGTTGATGCCCACGAAGCCGTATTCGTTCACGCAGCGCTCCAACTCGGGGATGCAGCTGGCCGGATCGACGCCCGGCGATTGCGGCAGCATGGCCGCGCCGATGAAATGGTCGGGGAACAACTCGCTCACGCGGAAGCACAGCTCGTTGCAGACGGCGGCCCAGGTCGATGAGACCTCGAAGTCGCCGATGTGGTGCGCCATGAAGCTCGCGCGCGGGCTGAAGATCGTGAGGTCGCTGCCGCGCTCCTTCATGAGGCGCAGCTGGTTGCTCTCGATGGACTCGCGCAGTTCGTCGTCGCTGATCTTCAGCTCGGACACCTTGGGCCTCTCCGATGGCGCCGTGATGCCGGCGATCTGCCGGTTGCGCCACGCCTCCAGGGCCTTGGGGGCGGTCGTGTAGTGGCCGTGACAGTCGATGATCATTCGCAGCGCTCCGGGCGGTGTGCAGTGGTGGCTTCAGGCATGAGAGAAGTCTGCGCGGACGCGGCGTCGCGTGGCGTGAGTAAGCGTTGCGCTGCCATCATTCTTTTTTATCGAAAAGGGTTAACCCTCGGAGTGAAAAAGGCATGATCCAGGCGAAAGAGGCAGTCCTTGGACACACCAGCCGCACATCACAAAGTTATCGGGCATGCCGACAGCGTGGCGCTCGGCATCAACCTGCGGCACCTGCGTGCGTTCTCCGCCGTGGCCGCGGCGGGGAGCGTGGCGGCCGCCGCGGAAGCGCTGTACCGGGTGGCGTCGGCGGTGACGCGATCGGTGCTGGACCTGGAAGCCGCGCTCGGCCGGCCGCTGTTCGACCGGCGCGCGCGGGGCATGGCGCTCAACGCCTACGGAGAACTGGTGCAGGTGCGCGCGCTGCGCATCGAGCGTGAGTTCGAGGAGGCGCGCACGCAGCTTGTGGCGCGCGGCGGAATGGACGGCGGCGCGGACGTCCATTCGCTCTTCACCTCGATCCTGAACGGTCGCCGCCTCGCTGTGGTCGCCAGCCTTGCGCAGAAGCGCAACATGCCCGCCGTCGCGCGCGAGTTCGGCATCACGCAGCCGGCCATCAGCAGCGCGCTCAAGGACCTGGAGAGCGGACTGGGCGTGGCGCTCTTCACACGAAAGGCCAGGGGGCTGTCGCCGACGCCGGCCGGCGAGATCGTCGCCTTCTATTTCAAGCGCGTGCTGTCGGAGCTGCGGCACATCGGGCCGGACATCGCGGCCAGCGAAGGCAGCCTGCAGGGCAGCGTGACCGTGGGGGCACTGCCGCTCGGGCGCACGCAGATCCTGCCGCTGTCGATCGCTTCCCTGCTGGCGCGGCACCCGCAGCTGCATGTTTCAACGGTCGAGAGCCCCTACGACGCGCTGGCGGCGTCGCTGCGCAGCGGCGACATCGACTTCATCCTCGGCGCGCTGCGCCACAACCCCGGCGAGGTGAAAGACCTGCAGCAGCAGCCGCTGTTCGAAGACCGCATCTCCGTGATCGCCCGCGCCGGCCATCCGCTGGCCCGCGAAAAGTGCATCGATTTCAGGATGCTGCGCGAAGCGCGGTGGACGCTCTCGCGGCAGGGCTCGCCGTCGCGCGAGCTGCTGGAGCGCTTCTTCTCGAATGCGCGGCAGGCGCCGCCGTTGCCGGCGGTAGAGACGGGCGACCTCGCGGTGCTGCGCGGGCTGCTGCTGGAGAGCGACATGCTGACCGCGATCTCGCCGCACCAGCTTCGCTACGAGATCCGCGACGGGAGCCTGGTGGTGCTGGATTTTCCACTCGAGGAGACGCGCCGCGAGATCGGGCTGACGCAGCGCCTGGGCGCATTTCCGTCACCGGGCGCGCGTGCCCTGATGGAGGAAATCGGCAAGGTGGTGGCGGGGTCCGCGGACTTTCGCTGAGCCCAGCTACGCGGGGTGCGCCCTGGCCACGAAGGCCTGCTTGCCGTGGCGGTCGAAGCCCGCGCCCTCATAGAACCTGAGCGTTGCCTCGTCCTTGCGGCCAGTCATCAGCATGGCCTTGTAGCAGCGCTGCGCCCACGCGAAGGCGAGCGCCTCGTGCAGCACCGCCTTCGCATGGCCATTCTTCCGGTGGTCGGCATGCGTCACCACGTTCTCGATGAGGCCATAAGGCCTGCAGCCCCGCGTGAGATTCGGGATCACGGTGATGGTGCAGCTGCAGACCAGTTGATCGCCGACGTAGCCGCCGAAGTAGCGGCAGCGCGGGTTGCCGAGCAGTTCTCTCCAGACGGCGGCCACATGCGCTTCGTCGGGAAGCGCGTCGTCGGCTTCGTGAAGATGGCGGTAGAGCGCCATCAACGCCGGGAGTTCGGATTCGGAGATCTGGCGTATCTGCATCCCGCCATTCTGAGGGGAGCAGGCCCGGGGCGCGGCTCGGTCTCCCCGAATCCCTGGGCAGGGCCTTACTGGAACCCCAGCTCCGGCATCGCCAGCCCGCGCGAAGCCTTCTTCTGCTCGCCGGCGATGGCGCGAAGGCCCTTGTCCGCCGCGGGCGCGCCTTGACCGCCTTCCAGCCTGAACCGGCCGACGATCTCCGCGAGGCTTCCCGCCTGCTCCTGCAGCGATTGCGCCGCCGCCGAGGCTTGCTCGACCAGCGCCGCGTTCTGCTGCGTGACCTGGTCCATCTGCGTGATGGCCTGGTTGATCTGTTCGATGCCCGAGGTCTGCTCCTGGCTCGCGGCGCTGATCTCGCCCATGATGTCCGTCACTCGCTTCACGCTGCCGACGATCTCGTCCATGGTGCGGCCGGCGTCGGCCACCTGGCGGCTGCCTTCCTCGACCTTCTCGACGGAGTTTCCGATGAGCGTCTTGATTTCCTTGGCCGCCGCCGCCGAGCGTTGCGCGAGGTTGCGGACCTCCGAAGCCACCACCGCGAAGCCGCGTCCCTGGTCGCCCGCGCGGGCTGCTTCCACCGCCGCGTTCAGCGCCAGGATGTTGGTCTGGAACGCGATGCCGTCGATCACGCTGATGATGTCGACGATCTTCTTCGACGACGCATTGATCGAGCCCATGGTCTCCACCACCTGGAACACGACGCTGCCGCCCCGCATGGCCACTTCCGATGCCGAGGTGGCCAGCTGGTTGGCCTGGCGGGCGTTGTCGGCGTTCTGCTTCACGGTCGAGGTGAGCTCCTCGATCGACGCTGCGGTTTCTTCCAGCGAGCTGGCCTGTTGCTCGGTGCGCGACGACAGGTCCTGGTTGCCGCTGGCGATCTGCGTGCTGGCGGTCGACACGTTCATCACCACGCCGTGCACCTGCGTCAGCGAGCCCTGCAGGGCGTCGCGCATCAGGTCGAGGGCGCGCAGGAGGTGGCCGGTTTCGTCGTTGGCGTAGCTCTGCTGGGGCTTGCCGGTGAGGTCCATGGCGGCGATCGACTGGGCGATGGTCTCGGCGTTGTGCAGCGGGCGGGTGATGCTGCGAGCCAGGAACCAGGCCAGCAGCGCACCCAGCACCAGGCTCACCGTGGAACACACGATGAGCAGCGTGCTGGTCTGCGCGCGCAGGTCGTTGGCGCGCGCCGCGGCGGCGTCGAGCTGCTCGCGCTGCTGGTTCACGACCTGTTGCACGCCTTCGATGTAGCTGACCGACGTGGGCTGGAACTGCGAGTCGAAAAGGCGGTTGGCGCCTTCGAGGTCGCCGCTGATCTTTGCCTTGCTCACCGCCTCGCGTGATGCGAGGTAGCTTTTGCGCAGGGCGGCGACCTTGTCGAGCAATTGCTTCTCCTCGGGCCTGACCAGCTTGCTCTCGACGAACTTCTGCAGCTCGTTGGTGTCCTTGATCGAGGCGGCCGTGGCCGGGGCGAAGTAGTCGATCAGGCTGGAGTCGCTGCTCTTGGCGATGGCGGCCGCGCGCTGGACGCCCGCCGTGGTGTGGCGCAGCCAGTCGGCCCCCGCGCGTTCGGTCCTGACGTTGTCCTCGATCATCGTGTCGATCTCGACGCTCAACTGGCGAAGCTTGAATATCGCGGCCACGCTGGTGGCGAGGAAGAGCGCCAGGATGAGGCCCAGCACGATGGCCAGGCGTTTGCCTATTGAGATGTTGCTCAGGAACATGGTCGGTCTCCAATACTCGGGAAATGGCAAGGCGGCCCCGTTGGTCGTGGCGGGCAGCCTTGAAAGGGCAGAAGGGCGGCGGTCGCCGCGCTCCACTTCCGGTTATCGGCAGTCCAATTGCAAACTTTAGGTAAACGATGCGCCCGGCAATGCGATTCAGGCGGCTTCCGAGCTCGGGAGGATGGCCGTGAGGGCGAAATCGATCAGGTAGAGCCAGGTCGCCTCCAGGCCCATGATGTTGTGATGGTCGGAGTCGGGCACCGTCTGCACGCTGATCGGCGTGGGCCAGGCCGCAATGAGCTTCTGCGAGCGCTCGGGCAGCACCACGTCGTCTTTCGCGGCCAGCAGCACCTGGGTCTTGGCCGCCACTTCCTTGCAATGCTCGAGCGAATTGAACTGGTGGCGCAGCAGCAGCGACAGCGGCACCAGCGGAAAGCGGCGCTTGGCGACTTCCAGCATGGAGTCGTAGGGCGTGACCAGCTGCAGGCTCGCGAAGTCCTGCCGCGCCACGAGCTGGATGGCCACGCCGGTGCCCAGGCTGCGGCCGACCACGTGCAGGCGGGCCTGCGGGTAGGCGCGGCGCAGGTGCCTGGCGAACTGGCTCGCGTCTTCCACCGACGCGATTTCCGACGGATGCCCTTGCGAGTCGGCCACGCCGCGGTAGTTGAGCGCCGCGAAGCCGAAGCCTTCCGGCAGCCAGTGCAGCATCTGCGCGGTGGCGCGCACGTCTTCGCCCCGGCCGGCGAAATAGACGAACAGGTCCTGCAGCGCGGCTTCGCCCTGCGGGTGGTACACGTAGCCGCGGACCATGCCGCCGGGCACCGTGTGCGAGTAGGTGGAGAAGTCGTCCGAGAGATGGACGACCGGCAGCTTGCGGGCATTGAAGAGGATCTGGCCCTGGCGCGTGGCCAGCAGGGTCCAGTACGCCGCGATGCTGCCGATGGCCGCGGCAGAAGCCGAGAGCGCGATGCGGGAGACTTTGGATGGCAAGTGATGTGCTCCGAGAGAGGGTGCGAGGTCCGAGTTTCGCTGTTCTTCTAAAGTGTTAACTTGTGTGCTCAAAAATTGAACTGCTGGCCGGTACCCGCGTTGCGTTTTACGATGTGATGCAATTTAAAACAGCCAGGAGGTACCCATGTCATCCGCCGAAGTCATCTCGCCGGCGCAACTGCTGCGCGCGCTCGAATTACAGAGCCACGCGCCCGTCGCGCGAATCGGCGAGGCCTTGGTCTCGCTGGGCATGGTCAGCGATGAGCAACTGCGCGCCGGCCTGTCCCGACAGCGGCGCGAACCTCAGGTGCCGCTGGGCGAGATGCTGGTGCGCATGGGTGTGGTGAGCCGTGCCCAGCTTCAGATCGCGCTGGTGCGCAAGATGGGTTATCCGCTGGTGAACCTGCATCACTTTCCGGCGACGGCCGAAGCGCTGCGCAAGGTCGGCCACGGCGTGGCGCGGCGCCTGCAGGTCATGCCTCTCATGTTGCACGACGGCCGGCTGGTGGTCGCTATCGACGACCCGAGCAGCCGGCACTCGGCGCTGGACGAGATCGAGTTCATCGCGCAGGTCAAGGTGACCCCGGTGGTGGGACAGTGCCTGGACCTCGACGGCGTGCTGAACGCCGCCTACGAAAAGATCGGCGACACCTCCACCAACCCCTTCGCCATCAGCACGGACCCGGGGCGTCCGCTGGAGTTCGACCTGGCCGGCACCAGCGAACTGCTTCAGACCCTCGAGAAAGAAGGTCCCGCCGCGTCTGCGCCCGCGCCCGAGGCTTCCAGCGAGCAGTCCGACAACTCGCTGGTGCGCATGATCAACAGCATGATCCAGGAGGCCCACCGCGAGGGCGCTTCCGACATCCACATCGAAAGCTACCCCGGCCAGGAAAAGACCCGCATCCGGTTTCGCCGCGACGGCCAGCTCTACACCCACCTGGAGCTGCCGCCGAGCTACCGCAACGCGATCGTCGCGCGCGTGAAGATCATGTGCGACCTCGACATCAGCGAGAAGCGCAACCCGCAGGACGGCAAGATCAACTTCGCCAAGTATTCACCGCAGCACCGCATCGAGCTGCGCGTGGCGACCATCCCGACCAACAACGGCCTGGAAGACGTGGTGATGCGCATCCTGGCGTCGTCCAATCCGATTCCCCTGAGCGAACTGGGCCTGTCGCCGAACAACCTCGCGCAGCTGACCAAGGCCGTCGAGCGGCCCTACGGCATGGTGCTGTGCGTCGGCCCCACGGGCTCGGGCAAGACCACCACGCTGCACTCGGCGCTGATGCACATCAACACGCCCGAGCGAAAGATCTGGACCGCGGAAGACCCGGTCGAAATCACCCAGCCCGGCCTGCGGCAGGTGCAGATCAATCCCCGCATCGACTGGACCTTTGCCAAGGCGCTGCGCGCGTTCGTGCGCGCGGACCCGGACGTCATCATGGTCGGCGAAATCCGAGACGGGGAAACCGCCAGGACCGCGATCGAGGCCTCCCTGACAGGCCACCTGGTGCTGTCGACCCTGCACACCAACAGCGCGCCCGAGACCGTGACGCGCCTGCTCGACATGGGCATGGACCCGTTCAATTTCGCGGACTCGCTGCTGGCCGTGCTGGCACAGCGGCTGGTGCGGCGCCTGTGCAGCCGCTGCACCAGCAGCAGCCCGGCAAGCCCCGAGACGGTCGAGGAACTGCTGGACGACTACCTGCATGCCTTCGGCACCCGCGAGGACGACGCCGGCCGGCAGCGCGACGCGGTGCGCGACGTCTGGCTGCGCCGCTTCGGGCGTGAGGGCCAGCTGCACGCCTACGTCAGCGTCGGCTGCAAGCACTGTTCGGGCACGGGCTTCAAGGGGCGCGTGGGCATCCATGAGCTGATGGTGATGTCGAAGACGCTGCGCCGGCTTGTGCAGACCGGCGCGCGCGCCGAAGAACTCCAGCAGGCGGCGCTGCAGGAGGGCATGCGCACGCTGCGCCAGGACGGCATCGAGAAAGTGCTTGCGGGGCACACCACCATCGAGGAGGTGCGCGCGACCAGCAACGTGTGATGGCGTCGCTTGGCCGGGCGGCCTACCGGAATCCGTAGAAATTACAGATTCGCACCGAATCGGCGTTGACCGGGCGGGGTACTGGAGCAAAATCTTTTGCATACATACAACGAGGCAACACCGCCCAAGCGCCATGACACTCGACGAACTGTTCGCCAATGACGAGTCGCTCCCTACCGTCCCCAGGGTGGTGTCCGACCTCATAGAGATGCTGCGCGACGACGACGTGCCCTTCGCGGCCATCGCGCATCGCATCGAGCTCGACCAGGTGCTTGCGGCCAGGGTGCTGCAGATGGTCAATTCGCCGTTCTTCGGGCTGCCGCGCAAGATTTCGTCCATCCAGGGCGCGATCCTGATGCTCGGGCTCTCGGCCATCCGGTCGTTGGTGGTGAGCTCGGGCCTGTCGGGCTCCTTCAGGAAGGTGGAAGGCGTCAATCTGCCGGAGTTCTGGGCCCACAGCCTGCGCGTGGCGTCGGTCTCCCGGTATCTCGCTTCCAAGACCCGCCGCGTCGACCCCAACCTGGCATTCACCGCGGGCAGCATGCATGCCATCGGCCACCTCATCATGGCGCAGGCCATGCCCGGGCGCATGGCCGAACTGAACACCGTCCACCCGTTCGATGCACTGGGGCGCGCCCAGCTCGAACTCGTCGAATTCGGCTACCACTACGGCGACGTGAGCGCCTCGCTGGCGCGGCGCTGGGAGTTCGCGCCCGAGCTGGTCGGTGCGCTCTCCAGCTTCGTGACCCAGGCGAAGGCAGAGCGGCCCGATGCGCTCGGCGGCATTCTTCACATGGCCGTGTGGCGCGTGGCGCTGGAGCGCCAGGGCATGGACCTGGGCAACTTCGGTGCCTTCTGGCCGGCCCAGTCGGCGATGGCCGTGGGCATCACCGAGGACATCGTCCAGGGCATGCCGGCACCGCGCGTGCTGGCCGCCGACCTCGAATCGATGATCGCCTGAGCGGCCGCGTCCTCAGATATCCAGAGGCGCGAACGACTTGACCAAGTCGTCCAGCGCCTTGATCTGCGTCAGGAACGGCTCCAGCTTGTCGAGCGGCAAGGCGCTGGGGCCGTCGCACTTGGCTTGCGCCGGGTCCGGATGCGCTTCCAGGAAGAGCCCCGCCAGCCCCACCGCCATGCCGGCGCGCGCCAGGTCGGCCACCTGCTCGCGGCGGCCGCCCGACGCCGCGGCGCCGGCTTCGCGCTGCTGCAGCGCATGGGTCACGTCGAAGATGATGGGCAGGTTCTGCGTGACCTTCTTCATGACGCCGAAGCCCAGCATGTCCACCACCAGGTTGTCGTAGCCGAAGCAGGTGCCGCGGTCGCACAGGATGAGCCTGTCGTTGCCGGCCTCCTTGAACTTCTCGACGATGTTGAGCATCTGCGGCGGGCTCAGGAACTGCGGCTTCTTGATGTTGATGGCCCGGCCGGTCTTGGCCAGCGCCACCACCAGGTCGGTCTGGCGCGCGAGGAACGCGGGCAACTGCAGAACGTCGACCACCTCGGCCACCGGCGCGGCCTGCGCCACCTCGTGCACGTCGGTGATCACCGGGACGCCGAACGCGTCCTTCACGGCCTGGAGGATCTTCAGCCCCTCGTCGAGGCCCGGGCCGCGGTAGGAGTGGATCGACGAGCGGTTGGCCTTGTCGAAGCTGCCCTTGAAGACGTAGGGAATGCCCAGCTTGCCGGTGACGCGCACGTACTCTTCGGCGCTGCTCAGGGCCAGGTCTCTGGACTCGAGGACGTTGACGCCGCCGAACAGGACGAAGGGGCCGTCGTTGCGGGCGTGGACGTTGGGGGTGATGGTGACAGTGGTCAAGTTTTTCTCCTGGCTAGATGCCGATTGTCGGTCGGGCCGGGCTTTGGCCGTCCCGCCGATTCTCCGGCAGGCATCAACCGCCGGGCGTCACCGTCAGGTAAAGCGTCGTCAGGGTGCCCGCCACGGGCCGCAGCAGCTTCAGCAGCAGCGGCCGCCCGTAGCCTTCGCCGGCCAGCCGCTTCAGCAGGTCCGACAGCTGCGCGAGCGGCGTGCCGTCGCAGCCGATCAGGATGTCGCCGCTGCGCAATCCGTCGCGTGCCGCCGCCGAGCCGGCCACCACCTCCACCACACGCACGCCGGTGGCGACGGGCCATTCGTTCTCGCGCACCCAGCGCCTGGGCAGGGCCATCGCGGCGCACTGCACGCCCAGCTTTCCGCGCCGCACCGCGCCGTGGCGCATCAGCTCGCCGGCCACCCAGCGCGCGGTGTCGATGGCCACCGCGAAGCTCAGGCCCTGGGCCGATGGAATCACCGCCGTGTTCACGCCGATGACCTGCGCGCCGCTGTCGAGCAGCGGGCCGCCCGAGTTGCCGGGGTTCAGCGCCACGTCGGTCTGGATCACGTCCTCGATCATCCGACCGCCGCGCGAGGGCAGGCTGCGGCCCAGCGCGCTCACGATGCCGGCGGTCACGGTGAAGTCGAAACCCAGCGGGTTGCCGACCGCCACCGCCAGCTGGCCGGGCTGCAGCGCCGCCGAGCTGCCCAGCGGCAGGAAGGCGCTGGGGTGCGACTCGATGCGCAGCACCGCCACGTCGGTGGAGGCGTCGATGCCGACCAGGCGCGCCACGCTCTCGGTGCCGTCAGCGAAGGCCGCGCGCAGTTCGCTCGCGCCTTCGACCACGTGGGCGTTGGTGATGGTGAAGCCGTCCGGCGTGAAGAGAAAGCCCGAGCCGCTGCCCAGGCCGCCCGCGTTGCCGCGCTGCGGCTGCTTGCGCACCTTGATGTGCGCGACCGCCGCGCTGGCGGTGTGTGCCACGCGGGTGACGGTGTTGGAGTAGGAATCGAGCAGGAATTCGTCTTCGCGCGCGCCCATGTGAGCACCTCTTTCAGTCGCCGGCATCTCCGGGAATCCAGCAGAAATGGCGGCGCGAAAGAGCTTTTCAAGCGCCCGGGCCGGGGCTCGGGCAGGCTCAGGCGGCCCCTGGGCGCTCCGCGGCCTGCGCAGTCGGCGAATGCTGCAGCGCGGCCGGCAGGCGGTCGTCCAGCCAGTTCATGCGCCAGGCCAGCAGCGTCACCGCGAGCACCAGCACCGCCAGCGCGGCCACGCCCGTCGCGCCGTGGCGGTCGCGGTACGGGTCGCGCACGATGCGCCGTGCGCCCGGCGGCACCCGCGCGGTCTGCGAGAGCATGCCGCCCAGCCGCACATTCACCTTCATGCGCCCGTTGATGGCCCAGCCGCTCGCGTCGAGGATCGGCCCCAGGCTGCGCTGGCGCAATTTGAGCCACGCGATCAGCATGCTCGGCCCCGAGATGGCGAGCACGATGCCCAGCAGGGCCACCGGTATCCATTGGCCCAGGTCGATGAATTTGCCGAAGATGGCCACCAGCACCGCGCTGATGCTCCCCAGCGCCACGCCGATGGCGGCCACCGTGCCCACGTCGACGCGGCCTGTGGGGCGGGTCGCCGTGGCCGGTGCCTTGGCCGCGTTCGCGGCCTGGTCGGCGGTGGTGAGCTTTGTCGCGAAGCTGGTCAGGCTGCCCTGGCCGGCGGCGTCCTGCGCGGCGGCGCGCTTGGCCACCTGTTCCTCGATCACGCGCACGAACTTCTTGTACGGCGCGAAGAAGGCCTGTGCCACGCTCGTCGGGTTCTCGATCAGCTTGGTGATGGTGGCGTCCCAGTCGCGGCCCTGGCGGTCGTAGAACACGCCGTTGCGACCCACGAAAAGGAAGTCGACGTCGCCGGCCGTGAAGGCTGCGGCAATGCTCATCTTCGCGCCCTGGCGCGTGCAGTCGCAGTAGGCCAGGCAGGTCTTGGCCAGGCCCGCGAGCACCGCGTGCCTGGCCGTGTCCTGCACCTGCACCGTCAGCTCGCAGCTGCGGCCGTCGAGGTACAGCGTGCCCGCCTGGAAGATCGCGCCCTCGCGCCGGTAGAAGGCCTTGAACGACACGAAGTTGTCGAGCAGCACCACCAGGTCGCGCTGCAGGCGGATCAGTTTTTCCAGGTCGACCAGCAGCGCGTTATGTTCCTCGGCGGCTTCGTCGTCGCGGATCAGCCCGAGCAGCGCATCGCGCGTCTGCAGCAGCGCGTCGAGCTTGTCGAGCGGGAGCGCGGCGGCCCAGTTGTCGGGCCGCCTGGCCATCAGGGCCTGCAGCGGCGCGAGCTTGCGGCGAATCGCGAGCCAGTCGGCCTCCGCGAGTTCTTCGCGCGCGCCGAGCAGCGGCGCCACGCTGCGTTCGGCAAAGGCAGCCACGGCATCGGCCCACGCGGGATTGAGCGAGGTGCCGCTCAGCGGCAGCACGCAGCGCGGCGTGACCGGGGCCAGCGGCAGTTCGGCGATGGGTTCCGCATGCAGGTCGAGGCTGTTTGCGGCGAGCGCGTCGTAGGCCTTGGCGGAAGGGTTGAGCGCGGTCACGGCCTGGGCGTCGAAAGCGGCCACGCGGCAGCGCGCGAAGAAATCGTCGAGCTTGGCCTGCACCTTGAGCGCCGCGTCGGCGGCCGCCAGCGTGGGCTCGCCCAGCGGCATCAACTCGGCATTGCCGGCGTCGGCCTGGGCATGCCAGTCGCGCGCGGTCTGCACTTCGGCGAAGAAGGCGTCCACGCGGGCGCGGTCCACGCCGGGCGTCTGCTTGTGGCGGTCGGGCACGCTGCCGTGCAGCCGGATGACTTCTGCGATGGTGGCGCGCACGGCCTCGTCCTGCGCCGTGTCGGGCGTGACCACGCCGTCGCCGTTGAAGCGCATGGCGGCCAGCAGCTCGCCCCGGTCGGCGATGTCGGCGAGGGTGAGCGTGTCGGCATCGGGCCTGCCCTTGATCTGCAGCAGGCGGCGCGCTTCTTCCAGCAGCCGCGCGCCGGCGGGGTTGCGGTCGTCAAGGTCGCCCAGCGTCAGCACGTCGCTGCCTTGCAGCAGCACGTCGGGGTTGCGCAGGCGCGCGCAGACCCATTCGCAGGCCGCGACCACTTCGGGCGGGCGCACGCGGCCGTCGCGGTCGGTGTCGATCAGGTCGAGCGTGCGGGTGTCGAAGTCGATGCCACGCGTCGGGCAGGCGAGCGCCACCCAGAGCTTCTGGTCGAGCTCCGCAATGCGGGCGATGTCCTCGCCGGTGCGAAAGATCACTTGGTCGGCGCCGCCCGTGCGGATGAACTGCCAGCGGTGCGGCGTGTGCGAGGGAAGGGCGTCGGGGCTCGATGGATGGGGTAGATTGCTGGGGCTGTTGCGCATGGGCAGCACCCTAAGGGAGCACGCGTGGCGCTTTTGAGGACGCACGGCGCACAGCCATGTCGTCCGAGGCCGACATGGCTGTGCGCGCATGCGGCAGGCGCCGTAGGTCTTGTCTGTCCCGAGGAGGCGGCATTCCCTTTGAATCCGCCGCGCGCGCCCTCTATAACTTGAGGGTCGACGGTTGTACCGTCCCTCGTATTCCTCCCTTTGCGAGGGCTTCGCTGCGTGACAGCAACGAGGCTTGGACCCGGCTCCTGCCGGGTTCTTTTTTGTGAGCCGGCCCGATGCAGGCGGCCGCGCGCGTTAACGAAGGCTTCAGGGGCTGTTTAGGCTTTCTTCAGGCGGGGTGCACACACTGCGCTGCACCCACAACACGAAGAAGTCCGCCCCTTGAAAAACATCCTCATCCTGATTGCCATCGCCACCGTGATTGCGGGCTGCGGCCACGACCACCACCGGCGCGATCGCGACCGCGACCACAACGGAATTCCCGATCGCTACGAGCGCAACCGCGACAGCGACGGTGACGGCGTGCCCGACCGCTATGACCGCCGGCCCTACGACCCCCGCAGGAACTAGCCGCAGCCTGTCGCCGCGAAGGGATCAGGGCGCCTTGGCGGCCTGCGCCGGTCCCTTCGGCCGCGACGACGGCTCCCACGAATCAGGCGTGGTGGCCACCAGCGACTTGAAGTCCTTCCACGGCCGCGCGCCCGGCATGGTGCGTCCGCCGACGATCACCGTCTTCGCGAACAGCACCATGCGCTCGCGCAGGTAGTCGCGGTCGGACGCGGGCCAGGTCTCGATGGAGTGCGGCCCGCGAGCCAGCACGATCTCCTTCACGCCGCGAATGCGGTTGTAGGCGGCCACTGTTCCTTCGAGCGTTTCCGCGCGGTCCCACAGGCCCTTGCCGAAGAACGCGGCCGGCCACCGGTCCATGCCCGCCAGGGTGGACGAGTTAGGATAGAAGACGATGTGATGGTCCGCCGCCATGCCGCCCAGGAACAGGTTGCGGTCGGCCAGGTCGGGCGAGTCGCCCACGTAGCCCGCGCCGCTGGCAAACGACGACAGCAGGATGGCGCCGTGGATATTCTTCAGCCCCTTGGGCGGCGTGCAGTTGGGCTGCGGCATGTCGAAGGTGCATTCGGCCACGTAGTTCTTGGTCATGGCCCAGGCGGTGGACATCGAGCCGCGCGAATAGCCGCCGAGCACCAGCGGGATCTCGTTGGCCTTCATGCCCGCCAGCAGCCGGCCGCGCGCGGTCTCGCCTTCGAACAGTTCGCCCGAGGGCGAGAGCAGCCGCAGGCCGCGTCCGCCTTCCAGCGCCGCCAGCGCGCGGAACACGTCCTCGCCCTGTTCCAGCGTGTTGGTGTCGCTGAAGCCGCCCGACAGGCCTTCGCCGCGCCGGTCGTAGGCCAGCACGTCGAAGCCGGCCTGGTTCAGCGCATGCAGGTTCTCGCGCCACCAGCGCTGGCCCATGGTTTCTGTGGTCGCGTTGGGAAAGCTGACCGGAACGGTCTTGCCGGTCTTCTCGTCGATGCGGTAGGCCGCTTCGTCCGGATGCTGGATGGCCGTGAGCTGGCCGCCGCCGCCCGGCGCCATGATGGCCAGCGCGCGCACCTTCTTGCCCTTGCCGTCGTCGATGCCGGCGCCCTCGATGTACCAGCCGCGCAGCTTGATGTCGCCGGTCATCTTCAGGTCGATGCGCTCGAAGGCGTCGCGCGGCGCGGTGAACTCCACGATCCAGGTGCGGGCGTCGGCCTCGGCGATGCCTTCGCGGTAGGGCGCCTTGGCAAAGAAGGCGGGCCGGCGGATCTGCTTCAGGTCGACGTTGCCGTCCGGATCGATCCTGCCCGACGGGTCGACCACGCCGGTCGAGCGCGTGGCGCGTTCCTTGTTGGGCGGCAGCCAGCGCTGCATCTGCGCGTCGATGCGCTTGAAGCACGCGGGGTCTTCCTTGCAGGCGCGCCAGCGGGCCTTGAGCTTGTCGTCGGTGAATTCGCTGATGTAGTAGTCGCCGCCCGCATAGTCGGGGGGCGGGTGGTTGGCCGTCATGAGCACCGGCACGCACTCCTTGGCGCCGGTTCCCTTGGGACCTTGCCCCAGCAGGTAGCCGCCCATCATGGCGTTGCGGTCGGTGCCGACCCAGGCGGTGCAATCGGTGGGCGGCGGGGCGCTGGCGGTGGCCTGCCTCTGGGCCTCGGTGGGACCGGTGCAGGCGCCCAGCAGCAGCGCGCCGGCGGCCAGGGTGAAGGCCGCGGCGCGGCGATGCATGAGCAGGGTGCTCGGAATCTTCTGTGCAGTCATCGAGGCGGATGTTCCAGGGAAGGTGCGGGAGCGCAGCCTGATCTTCGCCGCATCCGCGCCCGAAAGCCACGGCCCAAGCCGCGTCCGGCTGCAAGCGAAGGCCGCCCTTTCTGTAGGAGATTTCCTGCATGCGCATGCGCGGAATTCCGCTCTTCTTCGGCCTGCGCCGCGCGCTCAATCTGCGCCGAATTAAAGGAGACAAGACAGATGAACTTCGAAGGCATCTACTGCTTCGACATGGCGAGCGTGCGCTTCGCCTTCTATCCCGAGGGCCCCGGCGGCCCGCGCGTGCTTGCGCAGATCTCCGAGGAAACGCTGCACGACAAGTTCGGCGCGCGCGAAATCGGCGAGCGTTTGCTGGAAGCTTGCCGCAAACACTTCCACGCCATCGAGCCCGCCGCCATCGCGCGCTACCGCAACGCGCCGCGCCGGCCGATCACGCTGACCACAGAAGACTTCGCGCTGCACGCCTGAGCCGGCGCGGCGCCTGAAGGGACACGGGCAACTCTCCGACAAGGCGAGGCGGCTCAGGCCGTAACCACGGCCACCGGCATCCCAGCAAATTGGCGTTCAAGCCAAGCGAGAACCGCAGTCGTTCCCCGCGTGGCCGTCGCCCCGACGGCCATGAGCCACTGCCTCGCTGGCCTTCAATCAAGGAATGCCGGTGCCTTTGAACCATTCACTCCCAGGCGAGCGAGACGCCTATCTTTTCCACGAAGGAACGCACGCGCGGCTCTACGACTTGCTGGGATGCCACGTGCAGCCGGAAGGCGGCGCGCGCTTCGCCGTATGGGCGCCCAATGCCGAGTCGGTCTCGGTGGTGGGCGACTGGAACTATTGGTCGGGCGATGCCGACCCGCTGGCGCCCAGCCCCGACCAGACCGGCATCTGGATCGGCCACGTGCCCAACGCGGTGCCCGGGCAGGCCTACAAGTACCGCATCCGTTCGCGCCAGGGCGGCTACACCGTCGACAAGGCCGACCCCGTGGCCTTCAGCGCGGAGCATCCGCCGGCCACCGGCTCGCGCATCTGCGAACTCGCCTACGAATGGGGTGACGACGAATGGATGGCCACGCGCGGCATGCACAACTCGCTCGAGGCGCCGATGTCGGTGTACGAGGTGCACCTGGGCTCCTGGCGCCGGCATGACGGACAGTTCCTCGGCTACCGCGAGATCGCGCACGAGCTGGCCGCATACGTCAGGAAGATGGGTTTCACGCACGTCGAGCTGATGCCCGTGACCGAGCATCCGTTCTACGGCTCGTGGGGCTACCAGACCACCGGCTATTTCGCGCCCACCGCGCGCTACGGGTCGCCGCAGGACTTCATGTACCTCGTCGACCACCTGCACCAGCAGGGCATCGGCGTGCTGCTCGACTGGGTGCCTTCGCACTTCCCCACCGACGAGCACGGCCTTTCTTTCTTCGACGGGACGCACCTCTTCGAGCATGCCGACCCGCGCCAGGGCTTCCACCCGGAGTGGAACTCCAGCATCTTCAACTACGGCCGGCCAGAGGTGCGCAGCTTCCTGGTGTCGTCGGGCCTGTTCTGGCTCGACCTGTACCACCTGGACGGACTGCGCGTGGACGCCGTGGCATCCATGCTGTACCTCGACTACGCCCGCAAGCATGGCGAGTGGATCCCCAACCGTCACGGCGGCCGCGAGAACCTGGAGGCCATCGATTTCCTGCAGACGCTCAACCGTGCCGTCTACCGCGAGTTTCCGGACACGCTCACCGTGGCGGAGGAGTCCACCGCGTGGCCGCGCGTTTCGCGCCCCACCGACATGGACGGCCTGGGCTTCGGCGAGAAATGGAACATGGGCTGGATGCACGACACGCTCGCCTACATGAAGGAAGACCCGGTCAATCGCAAGTACCACCACCACAAGCTGACTTTCTCGCTGGTGTATGCCTTCAACGAGAACTTCGTGCTGCCTTACTCGCATGACGAGGTGGTGCACGGCAAGGGCTCGCTCATCAACAAGATGCCCGGCGACAGCTGGCAGCAGTTCGCCAACCTGCGTGCGCTGTTCGGCTTCATGTGGGCGCACCCGGGCAAGAAGCTGCTCTTCATGGGCGACGAGTTCGGCCAGCGCCGCGAATGGACGCACGACGGCGAGCTCGAATGGTGGGTCACCCAGCAGCAGGGCCATGGCGGCCTGCAGCGGCTGGTGGCGCAGCTCAACCGGGTGTACCGCGAATCGCCCGCGCTGCACCAGCTCGACTTCTCAGCGGCCGGCTTCGAATGGATCGCGGCCGACGACGCCGAGCGCAGCGTGTTCGCCTTCCTGCGCAAGGCGCGCGACGGCAGTCCGCCGCTGCTGGTGGTCAGCAACATGACGCCCGTGCCGCGCACCAACTACCTGCTGGGCGTGCCCGGCGGCGTGGGCAGCGGATTCTGGCGCGAACTGATCAACACCGACGCGGCCGAGTTCGGTGGCGCCGGCTGGGGCAACTTCGGCGGCGTGGAAGCCGCGCCGGTGCGCTCGCACGGGCGCATGCAGTCGGTGTCCCTGACGCTGCCGCCGCTGTCGACCCTGATCCTGGAACAACGCCCGTCACCATGAAGAACATCTTCTCCACCCGTCACGCGGCCAGCGTGGCTCCCGACATTGCAACCGGCACCGACAACCCCGGCGGCGACGTCCGTGCCGTGATCGATGCCGTGCTGCCCGCCGTCGACAACGGCCGCTTCGCCGTGAAATGCGTGGCCGGCGAGCGGGTGTGCGTGCGCGCGCACTGCTTCACCGACGGCCACGACGTGCTTCGCGTGCAGCTGTGCTGGCGCGCGCACGACCAGGCCGAGTTCCGCGAAGTGCCGATGAAGCCGCTGGGCAACGACGTGTGGGAGGCCGGCTTCTCGCCGCCCGCGATAGGCCGCTACGTTTACACCGCCGTGGCCTGGGTCGACCCGTTCGAGTCGTGGCGCAGCGAGATGACGCGCCGCGTCGACCCCGACGACGTGCGCATCGCCTCGGAAGTCGGCGCGGCCGAAGTGGCTGCCGCCGCCGCGCGCGCCGAGGGTGCCGACCGCATCGCGCTGCAGCGCTGGGCCACCGAGCTCCAGGCCTCGGCCGCCGCGCCGGGCACCGATGCGGTGTCGCTCAAGGCATTGGCGCTCGACGAGGAACTGGCCGAACTCGCGCGCCGCCACCCCGACCGGCGCCACCAGGTGCGCCACCCGGTCGAGCTGCCGCTGGTGGCCGACCGCGAGCGCGCCCGCTTCAGCACCTGGTATGAGCTGTTCCCGCGCTCGGCCGGCACCGAGCCGGGGGTGCACGGCACTTTCAAGGACGTGGAAGCGCGCCTGCCGGCCATCGCCGAGATGGGTTTCGACGTGCTGTACTTTCCGCCGATCCACCCCATCGGCCGCGTGCAGCGCAAGGGCCCCAACAACAAGCTGGTGAGCGGACCCGAAGACGTGGGCAGCCCCTGGGCCATCGGCGCCGCGGAAGGCGGCCACAAGGACATCCTGCCCGCGCTCGGCACCGCGCAGGACTTCCGCCGCCTGCTGGCGCGCGCGGCCGACCACGGGCTGGAGATCGCGCTGGACATCGCCTTCCAGTGCGCGCCCGACCACCCCTACGTGAAGGCGCACCCCGAATGGTTCCGCTGGCGCCCCGACGGCACCGTGCAGTACGCGGAGAACCCGCCCAAGAAGTACCAGGACATCTATCCCTTCAACTTCGAGAGCGAAGACTGGCGTGGCCTGTGGGCCGAACTCAAGAGCGTGATCGACCACTGGGTGGGCGAGGGCGTGCGCATCTTCCGCGTCGACAACCCGCACACCAAGGCCTTCCCGTTCTGGGAGTGGGCCATCGGCGAGGTCAAGCGCGAGCACCCCGACGTGATCTTCCTGGCCGAGGCCTTCACCCGGCCCAAGGTGATGCACCGGCTGGCCAAGCTGGGCTTTTCGCAGAGCTACACCTACTTCACCTGGCGCAACACCAAGGAAGAACTGGTCGAGTACTTCACCGAGCTGTCCACCGCGCCGGGCATCGACTACTTCCGCCCCAACGTGTGGCCCAACACGCCCGACATCCTGCACGAGCAGCTGCAGCACGGCGACGCCGCGACCTACATGGCGCGGCTGGTGCTGGCGGCCACGCTGTCGGCCAGCTACGGCATCTACGGCCCCGCCTACGAACTGCGCGAGCACCTGCCGCGCGAGCCGGGCAGCGAGGAATACCTCGATTCCGAGAAATACCAGCTGCGCCACTGGAACCACGACAACCCCGAAAGCCTGGCGCCCTTCATCGCGCGGGTGAACCGCATCCGCCGCGAGAACCCCGCGCTGCACCAGGACCGCACGCTGCGCTTTTTGCACATCGACAACCCGCAGCTGCTGGCCTACGCCAAGGCCTCGGCCGACGGGGCCAACGTGATCGTGACCGTGGTCAACCTCGATCCGCACAACGCCCAGTGGGGCTGGCTGGGGCTCGAACCCGGCAGCGTGGGTGTGAACCCGCCCTCGCGCGTGTTCCAGATGCACGACCTGCTCAGCGGCCAGCGCTTCCAGTGGCAGGGCGACTGGCACTACGTGCGCCTGGATCCGCAAAGCTGCCCCGCGCACGTCTTCGTCGTTCGTCGGCGTCATGGCGACGAGCGCGACTTCGATTATTTCCTCTGAGAGGTCGCCCGCCCATGAATGCACCCGTTTCGCACATCGCACTGGAAACCGTAGAGATCGACAACAGCGACGACCCCCTGTGGTACCGCGACGCGGTCATCTACCAGCTCAACGTCAAGGCCTTCTTCGATTCGAACAACGACGGCATGGGCGACTTCCAGGGCGTGACCGCCAAGCTCGACTACGTGAAGGACCTGGGCGTCAACACGATCTGGCTGATGCCGTTCTATCCCTCGCCGCTGCGCGACGACGGCTACGACATCTCCGAATACGAAGACGTCCACCCGCAGTACGGTTCGCTCGCCGACTTCCGCCAGATGCTGGCCGAGGCGCACAAGCGCGGCCTGCGCGTCATCACCGAGCTGGTCATCAACCACACCTCGAGCGAGCACCCGTGGTTCAAGGCCGCGCGGCTGGCGCCGCCGGGCTCCCCCGAGCGCGACTTCTACGTGTGGAGCGACACCGACCAGCTCTACCAGGGCACGCGCATCATCTTCACCGACACCGAGACCTCGAACTGGACCTGGGACCCGGTGGCCAAGCAGTACTACTGGCACCGCTTCTTCAGCCACCAGCCCGACCTGAACTTCGACAACCCGGCGGTGCTGGAGGCCATCTTCAAGACCATGCGCTTCTGGCTGGACATGGGCGTGGACGGCTTCCGCCTCGACGCCATTCCCTACCTGGTGGAGCGCGACGGCACCAGCAACGAGAACCTGCCCGAGACGCACGCGGTGATCAAGCGGCTGCGCGCGGCCATCGACGCGCAGTACAAGAACCGCTTCCTGCTGGCCGAGGCCAACATGTGGCCTGAGGACGTGCGCGAGTACTTCGGCGACGGCGACGAATGCCACATGGCCTACCACTTCCCGCTGATGCCGCGCATGTACATGGCCATCGCGCAGGAAGACCGCCACCCGATCGTGGAAATCATGGCGCAGACGCCCGACATTCCCGAAGGCTGCCAGTGGGCCATCTTCCTGCGCAACCACGACGAGCTCACGCTCGAGATGGTGACCAGCAAGGAGCGCGACTACATGTACAACATGTACGCCGCCGACATGCGCGCGCGCATCAACCTGGGCATCCGCCGGCGCCTGGCGCCGCTGATGGAGAACGACCTGGACCGCGTGAAGCTCATGAACGGCATGCTGCTGTCGATGCCGGGCTCGCCCATCATCTACTACGGCGACGAGATCGGCATGGGCGACAACGTGTTCGTGGGCGACCGCAACGGCGTGCGCACGCCCATGCAGTGGAGCCCCGACCGCAACGCCGGCTTCTCGCGCGCCGACCCGCAGCGCCTGTACCTGCAGCCCATCATGGACCCGATGTACGGCTACGAGGCGCTCAACGTCGAGACGCAGGCGCGCGACGCCAGCTCGCTGCTCAACTGGACCAAGCGCATGCTGGCCGTGCGCAAGACCAGCCACGCCTTCGGGCGCGGCAAGCGGCGCTTCCTGAAGCCGGGCAACCGCAAGATCCTGGCCTACCTGAGCGAGTACGAAGGCGACGTGATCCTCGCCGTGTTCAACCTCTCGCGCGCGGCCCAGCCGGTGGAGCTGGACCTGTCGGAGTTCCGCGGCTTCGTGCCCATCGAGATGCTGGGCCGCTCCCCGTTCCCGCCCATCGGCGAGCTGCCTTACCTGCTCACGCTGTCTTCGTACGGCTTCTACTGGTTCAAGCTCACCGCGGAGGCCGACGCGCCGAGCTGGCACGAACAGGGCGTCGCGCTGCAGGAGTGGCCCACGCTGGTGCTGTTCGACGGCTGGACCAGCTTCTTCCGCGACCGCGTGATGCCGTGGCGCATCGGCATGTCCGAGCGCATGCGCAACCAGTTCGAGCTGGAAACGCTGCCGCGCCACATCGAGATCCAGCGCTGGTACGCCTCCAAGGGCACCGCCATCGAGCGTGCGCGCATCGTCGACCACGCGGTGTGGGAAGTGAACGGCCTGAGCTGGATGCTGCCGCTGCTCGCGCTCGACGGCCCGCCCGGCGGCGCCACCTATTTCATGCCCCTGGCCCTTGCCTGGGAGGAGCGCGACGAAGAGCGCATGGCCGGCGTGGCGCAGGCCGCGCTTGCCAAGGTGCGCCAGCAGGCGCAGGTCGGCCTGATGGGCGACGCCTTCTATGACGAGGCCTTCTGCCGCGAACTGGTCCGCGCCATCGGAAAGGGCGCCGAACTGCCCACGGCCGGCGGCAAGCTGGTGTTCACGCCGACGGCGGCGTTCGCCCAGCTCGGCATCGATGTGGACGCGCTGCCGGTCGGGCGGCCCAGCGGCGTGAGCAGCAACACGGTGGTCACGCTCAACGAGACGCTGTTCCTCAAGGGCTACCGCAACGTGCGCGAAGGCATCAACCCCGAGCTCGAGATGGGCCGCTTCCTCACCGAAGTGGCGCACTACCCGCACTGCGTGCCGGTGCTCGGCGCACTCGAATACATGGGCGCCGACGGCCGCACCATGACGCTCGCCCTGGTGCAGAGCTACGTCGCCAACCAGGGCGACGGCTGGGACTACACCCTGGGCTATCTCGAACGCTTCCTGCGCGACGTGGCCACCACCGACGGTGCCGTCGACGCGCCCGACGTGCTGGCGGTGCACGGCGGCTTCCTCGCGCTGATCGGCACGCTGGGCCGCCGCACCGCCGAGCTGCACCGCGCGCTGGCCACCCGCACCGGCGCGGCGGCCTTCGACCCCGAGCCGCTGTCGGCCGAAGACGTGGCGGGCTACCGCACCCATGCCGCCGGCGATGCCACGGCCACGCTGGCACTGCTGCGCGAACGCCTCGGCGCGCTGCCTCCCGGCGCGCAGGCCGACGCCGAGAGCCTGCTGCGCGCCGCCGACACGCTGCAGGCCAGCATCGCCGAGCGCCGTTTCGTGGGCGAGGGCGGCAGCGGCGCCGCGCTCAAGAGCCGCTACCACGGCGACTACCACCTGGGCCAGGTGCTGGTGAAGGACAACGACTTCGTCATCATCGACTTCGAGGGCGAGCCCGCGCGCAGCTTCGAGGAGCGCCGCGCCAAGAGCTCGCCGCTGCGCGACGTGGCGGGCATGCTGCGCTCCTTCAACTATGCGCGCTGGTCGGCCTTGCGGCGCGTGGCGCAGAGCCCGGAAGAAGCCGAGAAGCTGGCCGCGCCCGCAGTCGCCTGGGAGCAGGCCACGCGCAACGCCTTCATGAAGGGCTACGCCGGCACGCTCGCGCAGCCGGACGGCGCGCCCATCGACGCCGAACTGCTCGCGCTGTTCGAGCTGGAGAAGGCGCTCTACGAACTTCGCTACGAACTCAACAACCGCGCCGACTGGGTACAGGTGCCGCTGCACGGCGTGCTCGCGCTCATCCAGCCGAACGGGGCCTGAGGCCGCCGTCGTCATTCACTCGGGGAAATACACATGGAAAACTTCGGCATTCACCTGGAGCCACTGCGCGCCATCCTCTACCAGGTGGGGGCGTTCGTTCCGCGCCTGCTGGTGGCGCTGGTGGTGGTGTTCGTGGGCTGGCTCATCGCCAAGGCGGCGCGCTTCGCCGTGACCAAGGCCTTGCGCGCCATCAACTTCAACGTGCTGACCGAGCGCGCGGGGCTCGACAACTTCCTGCGCCAGGGCGGCCTGGCGGGCGACACCAGCAGCCTGTTCGGCATCCTGGCTTACTGGCTGGTGATACTGGCGTCGCTGCTCATCGCCTTCAACGGCATGGGGCTGAGCTACATCGCCGACCTGCTGGGGCGCATCGTCTGGTTCGTGCCCAACGTGTTCGTCGCCTTGCTGGTGCTGGCCTTCGGCTCGTACTTCGCCAAGTTCGTGGGCGATGCCGTGGGCAGCTATTTCCGCGGCGTGAAGATGCAGGACGCCACGCTTTTCGCCAAGGTGGCGCAGTACGCGGTGATGGCTTTCGTGATCCTGATCGCGCTGGACCAGATCAAGGTGGGCGGCGACATCGTGCGCGAAAGCTTCCTGGTGATCCTGGCGGGCGTGGTTTTTGCGTTGGCCCTGGCATTCGGGCTGGCCGGCAAGGACTGGGCGAAGGCGCAGATCGAGCGCTGGTGGCCCCGGCAGCAGCAACTGACGAAGACGGGCACCGGCAGGGAAGTGCCGGGCGTGCCCATGCCACCGCCGCCGCCAGCATCGCGTTTCGACGACCGCCCACCCCGCTGACCTGCATTTCTCCCAACGCAAGCAACCGCCCGACGCCTGAATGACAAGAAAAACCAACCCGACCATCACCGCCGTCTGGCCCGGACGCCCTTACCCGCGCGGCGCCACCTGGGACGGTGAAGGCGTCAATTTCGCGCTTTTCTCGCAGCATGCCGACAAGGTCGAGCTGTGCCTTTTCGACGAGCGCGGCCGCCACGAGCTGCAGCGCATCGTGCTGCGCGAGCGCACCGACGGTGTGTGGCACTGCTACCTGCCCGAAGCCCGGCCCGGCCAGGCCTACGGCTTTCGGGTGCACGGCGCGTACAAGCCCGAGGAGGGGCACCGCTTCAACCCCAACAAGCTGCTGGTCGACCCCTACGCCAAGGACCTGGTGGGCCAGTTGCGCTGGGGCGACGCACTCTATGGCTACACGGTCGGCAGCAAGCGCGAAGACCTTTCCTTCGACCGCCGCGACAGCGCGCCGCTGATGCCCAAGGGCCGCGTGCTCGAAACCGCCTTCACCTGGGGCGACGACCGCCGCCCCTCGGTACCCTGGCAGGACATGGTCATCTACGAGATGCACGTGCGCGGCTTCACCATGAACCATCCCGACGTGCCGCCCGAGCTGCGCGGCACCTACGCCGGCCTGGCCAGCGCGCCGGTGGTCGACTACCTCAAGCGCCTGGGCGTGACCACCGTCGAGCTGCTGCCGGTGCACAGCTTCCTCAACGACCGGCACCTGGCCGAGAAGGGGCTGCAGAACTACTGGGGCTACAACACGCTGGCCTTCTTCGCCCCCGAGATGCGCTACAGCGCCTCGGGCAAGGTGAAGGAGTTCAAGACCATGGTCAAGACGCTGCACTCCGCGGGCATCGAGGTGATCCTGGACGTGGTCTACAACCACACCTGCGAGGGCAACCAGCTCGGCCCCACGCTGTCGATGCGCGGCGTGGACAACGCCTCCTACTACATCGTGAACTCCGACAACCGGCGCTACTACGACGACTTCACCGGCTGCGGCAACACCGTGAACCTGGAGCATCCGCATGCGCTGCAACTGGTGATGGACTCGCTGCGCTACTGGGCCGAGGAGATGCACGTCGACGGCTTCCGCTTCGACCTGGCATCGGCCCTGGCGCGCGAGGCGGGCAAGGTGGAAAACCTCGGCGGCTTCTTCGACGCCATCCGGCAGGACCCGACGCTCAACCGCGTCAAGCTCATCGCCGAGCCCTGGGACCTGGGCCACGGCGGCTACCAGGTGGGCAACTTTCCGCTGGGCTGGGCCGAATGGAACGACCAGTACCGCGACGGCATGCGCGGCTTCTGGAAGGGCGACGGCGGGCTCATCGGCGAAGTGGCCAAGCGCGTCACCGGCTCCGAAGACCTGTACGGCTGGTCGGGCAAGCAGCCCAGCGCGAGCATCAACTTCGTCACGGCGCACGACGGCTTCACGCTGCACGACCTGGTTTCCTACAACGACAAGCACAACGAGGCCAACGGCGAGGACAACCGCGACGGCAACAGCCACAACGTGTCGTGGAACTGCGGCGTCGAAGGCCCCACCGACGACCCCGAGGTGGTGAGCCTGCGCGAGCGCCAGAAGCGCAACCTGCTGGCCACGCTGCTGCTGTCGCAGGGCGTGCCGATGCTGCTGGCGGGCGACGAGCGCGGCCATACGCAGCAGGGCAACAACAACGTCTACTGCCAGGACAACGCGCTGGGCTGGCTCGACTGGACGCCCACGCCCGAGCGGCTGGCGCTGGTCACCTTCGTCGAGCGCATGGTCGCGCTGCGCCGCGCGCATCCGTCGTTCCGCCGCCGCACCTTCTTCGCCGGCAAGCCGGCCGAGGGCGAGACCGTGACCGACGTCTATTGGCTCAAGCCCGACGGCGCCGAGATGCGCACGGAAGACTGGAACGACACCAACGCACGCTGCATCGCGATGTACATCCCCGGCGGCGGCATCGCCGACCGCGGGCCGCGCGGCGAGCACCAGCACGACGACGACTTCCTGATCCTGATGAACGCCCACCACGACGAAATTCCTTTCACGCTGCCGGCCATGCCGCACGGTGCCTGGCGCCTGCTGGTCGACACCGCCAGCACCACCCCGCCCCCCACCACCGAGGACGCCGCCGCGCTGGCGCCCGCATGGTCGGAGCCGGCCTATCCGCTGCAATGCCGCTCGCTGGTGGTGTTGAGCCGGCCGGACGTGCGGCCATGAACCGCGCGCACCGCATGCCCTTCGGTGCCACCGTCCTTGAGGACGGCGGCGTGGCCTTCGCACTGTGGGCGCCCTCGGGCGGCGACGTGCGGCTGGAACACCGCCCGGTCGGCGGCGAGAACACCACGCACCCGATGGCCCGTGACGCGCAGGGCTGGCACACGCTCACGCTGCCCGAGGCCGCCCATGGCGACGGCTACCGCTTCCACCTGCCCGACGGCACCGCCGTGCCCGATCCGGCCTCGCGCTTCAACCCCGAGGACGTGCACGGCCCCAGCGTGGTGATCGATCCGCGCCGCCATCAATGGCGCGACGACGCCTGGCGCGGCCGCCCGTGGGAAGAGGCCGTGGTGTACGAACTGCACATCGGCGCCTTCACCGCCGAAGGCACCTTCAACGCCGCGCGCGAGCGGCTCGGAGACCTGGCCGAGCTGGGCGTGACCGCCATCGAGCTGATGCCGCTCGCCGACTTTCCGGGGCGCCGCAACTGGGGCTACGACGGCGTGCTGCAGTTCGCGCCCGACGCCTCCTACGGCACGCCCGACGAACTGAAGGCGCTGGTCGACGCGGCGCACGGGCTGGGGCTGATGGTGCTGATCGACGTGGTCTACAACCACTTCGGGCCGGAAGGCAACTACCTGCATGCGTACTGCCAGGAGTTCTTCAATCCGGCGCATCGCACGCCCTGGGGCTCGGCCATCAACTTCGACGGGCCGGGGGCGCGCACGGTGCGCGACTTCTTCAGCCACAACGCGCTGTACTGGGTGGAGGAATATCGCTTCGACGGGCTGCGCATGGACGCGATCCACGCCATTCGCGACGACTCGCATCCGCACATCGTGCAGGAGATCCGCGACGCGCTGCAGGCCGGCCCTGGCCGCGAGCGCCACATCCACATCGTGCTGGAGAACGACACCAACCAGGCCTCGATGCTCGCGCGCGACGGCCACGGCGTGCCGGTGGCGGGCACCGCGCAATGGAACGACGACCTGCACCATGCGGTGCATGTGCTGGCGACCGGCGAGCGCGACGGCTACTACGCCGACTACGCGGACGACCCCGTGTGCAGCTTCGCGTGCGCGCTGGCCGAAGGCTTCGTGTACCAGGGGCAGCCATCGGCCTTCCGCAACGGCGAGCGGCGCGGCGAGCCCAGCACGCGGCTGCCGTCGCAGGCCTTCGTGTCCTTCCTGCAGACGCACGACCAGGTCGGCAACCGCGCCTTCGGCGAGCGCCTGCATGCGCTCGGCGACCCGGTGCTCACGCGCGCGGCCATGGCCTGCCTGCTGCTGTCGCCGCATGTGCCGATGCTGTTCATGGG
The DNA here is from genome assembly GCF_058809745.1 of Variovorax sp. MPBD4-3. Lineage (NCBI taxonomy): Bacteria > Pseudomonadati > Pseudomonadota > Betaproteobacteria > Burkholderiales > Comamonadaceae > Variovorax > Variovorax sp. MPBD4-3. Next base: position 18,913 of record NZ_JBXASW010000046.1, on the reverse strand, counting down.
CGACGAGTTCGCGGCGTCGACGCCATTCCTTTACTTCTGCGACTTCGGGCCTGAACTGGCGAAGGCGGTGTCGGACGGACGGCGCTCCGAGTTCGGCGGCTTCGCGGCGTTCAAGGACGAGGCGGCGCGTGCGCGCATTCCCGATCCGAATGCCGAGTCGACCTTCCTGGCGTCCAAGCTGAACTGGCGTGAGCGGGGCTCGCGTGCCCACTTCGCGCGGTTCAGCGAGGTGCAGCAGTTGCTCGAACTACGCCACCGGCTCATCGTGCCGCACCTGGCCGGCTCGACCGGCGCGGGCGTGTTCCTGTGCGAGAACGGCACGCTGCGGGTGCACTGGGACCTGGGGCCGCCGCGCGAGGGGCACGAAGGGCGCACCGCAACGCGCCTGCACCTGCTCGCGCACTTCGGCGACGGGCCCGATGCAGCGGCGGTGTCGCCGCCCGGCACGCTGGTCTACAGCAGCGGCGCGCGGCAGGCCGAGCCCGGCGCCTTGCTGCTCGAACGCGGCGCGGTGCACGCGACGCTGGAGGACATGCGCGGTGGATGAGGTTTTTCATCACGACACGGCGGGCGTGCTGGCGGCGCTGTGCGAACACTACGGCATTGCCACCGCCTACCACGACGCCTTCGGCACGCGCCGGCAGGCCACGACGCAGAGCATGCTCGCGCTGCTGGCGGAATTCGGCGTGCGCATCGGCACCGCGCAGGACGCCCACCGCGCCCTCGAAGCGGCGCATGCCATGCGCTGGACGGAAGCCCTGCCTCATGTGCGGGTGGTCGATGCATCGGCCACCGAATGGAGCGTGCCCCTGCGCCTGCCGCTGGCCATGCGCTCGCTGCGCTGGCAGCTCACCGACGAAGCCGGTCGCACGCGGCACGGCGAGGCCGATGCCTCCACGCTGCACGAGACGGCGCGCAGCGAGCGCGACGGCATCTGGCTGAGCGAACGCGTGCTGCCGATGACGCTCGCGCTCGACGCGGGCTACCACCGGCTGCGCATCGACGGGCTGGCTGGCGAGACGCTGGTGCTTGCGTCGCCGGGCCGCTGCTACAGGCCGCCCGCGGTGCGGGACGGCGGCCGCGTCTGGGGGCCGGCGGTGCAGCTGTACAGCCTGCGCTCGCAGCACAACTGGGGCATCGGCGACTTCAGCGACCTGCAGGATCTGGCAGCCCGCATGGCCGCGCAGGGCGCCGACATCGTCGGCGTGAACCCGCTGCATGCGCTGTTCGCGGCCAATCCGGCGCATGCGAGCCCGTACAGCCCGTCGTCGCGCCAGCAGCTGAACGCGCTCTACATCGACGTCGAGGCGGTGGATGAATTCGCGCAGTGCGAGGCCGCGCGAAAGCTGGTCGATTCGCCCGCGTTCCAGGCGCGCCTGGCGGCCCTGCGCGCCGAACCGCTGGTGGACCATGCGGGCGTTGCATCCGCCAAGTTCGAAGTACTGGAGCTGCTGTTCGCGCACTTCCGCGAGCGCCATCTGCCGGAAGACGGCGCGCCGGACGAAGAGGGCCTGGCGTTCCTGTCATTCGTGGCGGAGCGCGGCGAGGGCTTGCGGCAGCATGCGCTGTTCGAGACGCTGCATGCGCACTTTCTGGCGGCAGACTCCGCGATGTGGGGCTGGCCCGTGTGGCCCGCCGCATACCGAGACCCCGATTCGGCCGAGGTCACCGCATTCGCCGTGCAGCATGCGCAGCGCCTGCAGTTCCACCAGTACCTGCAATGGCAGGCCGCGCGGCAACTGGCGCGGGCTGGCGAACGCTGCGCCGCCCTGGGCATGGGCGTGGGCCTCTACGTGGACCTGGCGGTGTCGGTCGACCGTGCCGGCTCTGATGCCTGGACGGCGCAGTCCGTGTTCGCGGCCGGTGCCAGCATCGGCGCGCCGCCTGACGAGTTCAACCCCGCCGGCCAGAACTGGGGCCTGCCGCCGCTGCGTCCCGACCGGCTGCGCGCGGACGGCCACCGCTTCTTCATGCAGACGCTGCGCGCGAGCATGCACGGCGCGGGCGCCTTGCGCATCGACCACGTCATGGGGCTCATGCGCCTGTTCTGGATACCGCCGGGCCGCGGCGCGCACGACGGCGCGTATGTGTACTACCCGCTGGACGAGCTGCTCGCCATCGTCGCCATCGAGAGTCATCGGCACCGCTGCATGGTGATCGGCGAAGACCTGGGCACGGTGGAAGACGCGGTGCGCGAGGCGCTGGGCAAGGCCGACGTGCTGTCTTACCGCCTGCTGTACTTCGAGCGTCTCGACCGGCACCAGGGCAGCGGCTTCAAGCCGCCGGCCGCGTATCCGCCGGCCGCGCTGGTGGCCGTGAGCACGCACGACCTCGCGACATTCGCCGGCTGGTGGGCCGGCCACGACCTGCGCACCCGCCTGTCGCTGGGCCTGTTCCCCGACGAGCGCGTCTTCGACAAGCAACTGCTCGACCGCGCGCAGGAGCGCATCGAGCTGATGCTGGCCGTGCAGCAGGCCGGCCTGCTGTCGCGCGAGGAGATCGCCGAGGCCGCGGGCCTCGCGCTGCCCACGGCGCGCGTGGTGGAGGCGGTGCACGCCTGGCTCGCGAGGACGCCGTCGGCATTGATGATGGTGCAGCTCGAAGACGTGGCGGGCATGGTCGAGCAGGCCAACATGCCCGGCACGGTGAACGAGCAGCCCAACTGGCGGCGCAAGCTGCCGGTGCCGCTGCACGCGCTGGCCACGGGCGAGCGCATGCAGGGGCTGGCCGTGCAACTGCGCGCCGTACGCCCCGCGAGCCGACCCGATGCGCCGCAGCACGCGCCGCAAGACCTGCGCGCCCGCGTGCCGCGCGCCACCTACCGGCTGCAGTTCCACAAGGACTTCGGCTTCGACGACGCGGTGCGCGTGCTGCCGTACCTCGCGCAACTGGGCGTGAGCCACGTCTACTGCTCGCCGATCCAGCGCGCGCGCGCCGGCAGCATGCACGGCTACGACGTGGTGGCGCACGACGAGATCAACCCCGAGCTGGGCGGCGAAGAAGGCTTCGCGCGCTTCGTCGCGGCGCTCAAGGAGCACGGTATGGGCCAGCTGCTGGACATGGTGCCCAACCACATGGGCGTGTTCGGCGCCGACAACGCATGGTGGATGGACGTGCTGGAAAACGGCCCGGCCTCGCTCTACGCGCAGCACTTCGACATCGACTGGCAGCCGCTGAACGTCGAGCTCACGGGCAAGGTGCTGCTGCCGGTGCTCGGCGGGCACTACGGCGAGGTGCTGGGCAGCGGCGAGCTGGCGCTGCGCTTCGAGGCGGAAGAGGGCGCCTTCGCGATCGGCTATTTCGGCCACCGTTTTCCGCTCGCGCCCGAGAGCTATCCCGCGGTGCTGGCGCGAGCCCTCGCGCAGCTCGACGAATCCGCCGACGACGCGGCGGCGCTCGCGAGCATCGCCACCGCTTTCGGCCACCTTCCGGGGCGGCAGGCGGCGCAGCCGCAGTTGCGCACCGAGCGCGCGCGCGACAAGGAACTGCTGAAGGCTCGTCTCGCGCGCCTGGCGCAGCGCCATCCTTCGGTCGCGAAGGCGGTGGCGACGGCCGTGGCCGAGCTGAACCTGGCCACGCCCGAAGCGCGCGACGCCATGCATGCGCTGATCGAGGCCCAGGCCTACCGGCTGGCCTACTGGCGCGTGGCCTCGGACGAGATCAACTACCGCCGCTTCTTCGACATCAACGACCTCGCGGCCGTGCGCATGGAGCGCGACGACGTGTTCGAGGCCACGCAGTCCTTCGCGCTCGAGCTCGCGGCGGCGGGCACGGTGGACGGCTTGCGCATCGACCACCCCGACGGTCTCTACGACCCCGCGCGCTACTTCGAGAAGCTGCAGCAGGGCTACGCGCGGCGCGCGGGGCTTGCATTGCCCGCGCACGATGCGCAAGGCAGGCCGGCCCGGCCGCTCTACGTGGTGGCCGAGAAGATCGCGGCGGACAACGAGGAAGTGCCCGAGAGCTGGCACGTGCACGGCACCACCGGCTACCGCTTCGCGAACGTGGCCAACGGCGTGCTGGTCGATACCTCGGCCGCCGAGACCATCGGCCATGCATGGCGCCGCTTCACCGGCGAGACCCAGGGCTTTCATGCGCTCTCGCAGGCCGGCCGGCGCGAGGTGATGCGCAATGCGCTGTCGTCGGAACTCAACGTGCTTTCAAGCGAGCTGCTGCGCATCGCTCGGGCCGACCGTGCCACGCGCGACTACACGCTCAATGCGCTGCGCCGCGCGCTGGCCGACGTGGCGGCCAACATGCCGGTGTACCGCACCTACATCGTCGAGAAGCCCTCGGCGCAGGACGAACGCTTCATCGACGAAGCCACGCAGGCGGCCGAACGGCAGAGCGGCGATGCCGACCGCTCGGTCTTCGCCTTCGTGCGCGGCGCGCTGCGCGGCGAAGCCGTGGCGGGTGCGCCGCGCGAGCTGGCCGAGCGGGTGCGTCGCTTTGCGGTGCGCTTCCAGCAGTTCAGCGCGCCAGTCACGGCCAAGGGCGTGGAAGACACGGCGTTCTATCGCTTCTTCCCGTTGAGTTCGCTCAACGAGGTGGGCGGCGAGCCCGACCACTTCGGCTTCGAGGTGGACGAGTTCCATGCGCTCAGCGCCGACCGCGCGCTGCGCTGGCCGCACACCATGCTCGCCACGTCGACGCACGACAACAAGCGCTCCGAAGACGTGCGCAACCGCATCGACGTGCTCTCCGAAATGCCCAACGACTGGGTGCTGGCGCTGACCCGCTGGCACGGCATGTGCCGCGACACGCGGCGCAAGCTGGAGACAGACGACGCACCGTCGCGCGCCGACGAATACCTTTTCTACCAGACGCTGCTGGGCACGCTGCCGGCAGGCGGCCTCGACGCCGCCGAAGCGCCGGCCTTCGCCGACCGGCTCTGCCAGTACATGCAGAAGGCCGCGCGCGAAGCCAAGCTGCGCACGCGCTGGACCCAGCCCGACGCGGCCTACGAGGCCGCGCTCGAAGGCTTCGTGCGGGGCGTGATCGGCAACATGGAAGAGGGCGGCTGCCTGGCCGACATCCAGCTCTTCGCGAAACGGCTTGCCTGGTTCGGCGCATGGAACGGGCTGACGCTTACGCTGCTGAAGTACGCATCGCCGGGCGTGCCCGACCTCTACCAAGGCAGCGAGCTGATCGAGCTGAGCCTCGTGGATCCGGACAACCGCCGGCCCGTGGACTACGCGGGGCGGCAGCAGCGGCTCCATGAACTGCAGGCCATGGCCGCCGATGCGCCTAGCCTCGCCGCGCGGGTGCGCGCGCTGGCTGCGTCGCCGCACGACGGGCGCGCCAAGCTGTGGTTCATCTGGCGTCTGCTGTCGCTGCGGCGCGAGCATGCGGAGCTGTTTCGCGATGGCGGGTACGAAGGGCTGGCTGTGGAAGGCGCGTTGTCGCGCCATGTCGTGGCCTTTGCGCGGCGGCATGGAGACGAGATGCTGGTGGTCGTGTCGGGGCGGCTGTTCGTCGGGTTGGCATCCGGCAGCGGCGGCATGCCTTCGTTGCCCGAGGCCGGCATCTGGAGCGACACGGCGGTGCAACTGCCGGCGGAGCTGGCAGGCGCGCAGCTTCAGAACCTGCTGACCGGCGAAACGCTGCACGCGGGCAAGGATGCATCGCTGCCGCTGGCCCAGGCGTTCGGAAGCATCCCGTGGGCCGCTTACAAGGTGCGCACTCCTAAGCATGCGAGCCGCATTCCTACATGAGCGGCGATCGGCAACCCCGAATCTCCTTCGCTGACCGCCCCTTCCGGGGTTTTTTATCCAGGAGATCTCCAATGACGAAATCTGTGTCCGTGTTTTCCGTGCTTGTGGCAGGCTTGATCGCGACCGTGGCGCATGCCCAGTCGAACCCGCCCGGCGCGGCCGTGCCGCCCAACTCGCCCGGCTACGCCACGGGCAAGTCGGAAATGGCCGGCGAAGCACGCAAGGACCGCCGGCCGCAGAAGGGTGTCGCACCCGCTGCGGGTGACGAAGCCAAGACCCCGGAAGGCGGCGCCATTGGCACGGACCGCGCGGCCAGGGCCGGTGAGCGCCGTGCGGAGACGCGCGACGCCCGCCGCCCGGGCAAGCCGGTGCCGGTGCCCGGCGGTACGCCGAAGTAAGTCAAGCCGCAGTAAAACGGCCTGAGGCCTTGAGCCTCAGTGCTGACGTGGGCTCGCGCGCTGGCGGATCTCGCTGCGCAGCGCGCGCTGGCCCGCTGAGAGGGCGGTCTCGTAGCTGTCTTCGGCATCGAATGCGCGCCGCAGCAGGCGAGGGCTCTCGCCCTTGTCGTCGGTTTCGAGCAGTTGCCAGACATAGGCGCCCGGCAGCGGCTCCACGATGGTGAGTTCGATCGGGTGGTTCATGCATTCACCATGGACCTGCCCGAGCGGCCTGTCTGTAGGCCGAATTCCACGGGTCGGATGGCGCATCCGAGGTCATGTTTCTTCCGTCTTGAAGAGACCGCGCACGTTGAGTGCCGCCAGGCACACCTGCAACGCGATCAGCGCCCACGCATCGGTGTGAACGCCCCACACCACCCACAGCACATTGCTCAGCAGGAAGATCCAGAAGCCGACATTGCGGCGGGATTTGTCGCGCGACGCGACCAGCCAAGCGGCGGCCAGCGAAGCCGCGAAGGCGGGCCATTGGATGAGTGCAAGAAGCTCCATGTGGATGTGTGTGCAGGCAAGTGAATTGATGAGACCGACCTTGGCACGCAGCGCATTGCCCGCACAGGTGCTGCCAGCCGACGCATGGCGTGGGCCGGTTCCCACGCGCAGGGCCGGCCCTGCACCGCAGGCTCGATATCAGCCAGGAATTTCAACGAACACACAGGAGCAACCATCATGGATGCCAACACCCCAACACCCGCCGTGGAGGAACGCCTCGTCACCTTCACCTACCTCGGCCGGTTTTTCCTTTGCCGCGCCGAGCGGCTGGACAACCAGACCTACAGGCCCGTGGTGGTCTGCCGCAGCCGCGTGGCGGACCAGCCCGACGTCGAACTGCCCCCGGACACCGACAACGTTTCCTACGCCACCGAGGCCGAGGCGCTGCGCCACGCGGAGCAGCAGGCGATGCGCTGGGTGCACGACCGCACGGGGGACGGACAGGGCCGGCTCTGACGTAGAGCCCCGGCACGCTCACGATCAGATAGACAGCCCCATGCGTTGAAGCCCGCCATGGCACCTGACATATGTCAGGTGTCGCGCGGCTTCAAGGCGCCGATAGCCATAGGCCGGCGGGAGTCGGCGCCGTGGGCCGTTCTTATTCTGATTGTGGGTTCTATGAAATTTCCAGCGAAGCTTGGAATCGCCAAGCGTCTCTATTGCGTTCTTGCCATCCTGGTCGCCAGCCTGACCGGTCTTGCGAGTTTTTCGTGGAGCGACCTGTCGCGTGTGAGCGATCTTGCTGCCGCCACCGAAGACCTGCGCGTGCCGCAACTCCAACGCATTGCAGCCATAGAACTCAACGTGATCCGCGCGTCGCTGCAGATCAGGCACGCGATGCTCGTGAAGTCGCCCGAGGACCTTCAGGCCACGCTGGCCGACATCGGGCAGCGGCGCCAGCTCATCGAGAAAAGTGCGTCGGACTATCGCGCGGGCCTCACGGACACCGCGGACCTGAACGACTTCAAGGAGTTCGAAAAACTGGCGGCCGAATTCTGGCCGATTGCCGACACGAACGTCGCGCTGGCCAAGCGCGCGGACATCGATGCGGCTTTCAACCAGCTCGTGCGGGAAACCATTCCTGCCCGCAACCGGCTTCTGGTGTGGCTCGACCGCGCGAAGAAGCGGCAGGGCGACGAACTGAAAACCGAACTGGCGGCAATACGCACCAACGCGGATCAGACCCGGCTGCAGCTCGCGGCCCTGGTCGCTGCCGTGGCCACCGGCATGACGTTGTTCTTCCTGCACATCGTCAGGCTGGTGCGCCGGCGCATCGCCGCCGCGCAAGCCGTTGCCAACCGCGTGAGCCGGGGCGATCTCACGGTGGCCATTGCCGATCCCCATCGCGATGAGTTCACGCCGCTGGTCGATGCCCTCGCCGACATGCAGCACAGCCTGGTGCGCATCGTGAGCGGTGTGCGGCAGGGCACGGAAGCCATGCTGTCGGCGTCTTCCCAGATTGCAACCGGCAATCAGGATCTGTCGGCCCGCACCGAGCAGCAGGCAAGCTCTCTGCAGGAGACGGCCGCCTCGATGGTCCAGCTGACATCGACGGTGCGGCAGAACGCGACGAGCGCCATGCAGGCGAATCAGCTCGCGGTGTCGGCCTCCGACGTGGCGCGCCGCGGGGGCAGCGTCGTGAACCAGGTGGTCCACACCATGGGCTCGATCAACGAGGCCTCCGGCAAGATCGTCGAGATCGTCGGGGTCATTGAAGGCATCGCCTTCCAGACGAACATCCTGGCGCTCAATGCGGCCGTGGAGGCCGCGCGAGCGGGAGAGAAAGGGCGCGGGTTCGCCGTGGTGGCGTCGGAGGTGCGCAATCTCGCGCAGAGGTCTTCGGCCGCCGCGAAGGAGGTCAAGAGCCTCATCGACGATTCGGTCAGCCAGGTCAGGGCCGGCACGCGCCACGCGGCGGATGCCGGGGCAGCCATGAAGGAGATCGTGAGCGGCGTGCTCCGCGTGACCAGCATCATCGGAGAGATCACGAACGCCAGCCACGAGCAGACTACCGGCATCGAGCACATGAACCTCGCGCTCGCCCAGATCGAGGGGACCACCCAGCAGAATGCGTCGCTGGTGGAGCAGGCCGCCGCGGCTTCCAGTGCTCTGCAGGACCAGGCGGGCAGGTTGATGCAGGAGGTCGATGTGTTCAGGCTCATGGAGCGGCAAGTCCGGACAAGCTAGTGCTTGTTGGAGCGCTCCGAACGGGGCGGGCGGTGGTTCGAAGCCGGCAGCCATGCGAGGCCGTCGGCGACGTTGACTGCGCAAATCTTTGACGGACGTTAACTATCGAGCTTCTCAGTGACCCGCAGTTAATTCATACGTATCGACCGCGAAATAGGAATTCGGAGGAACAATCGGTGCCACCGCCAACGTAGGCGGCCAACTGTATGGCAATGGAGCAACCAAGCTTGTTGCCCGGAATAGGTGGCACCAGCGTTGGCAGCTTCCTGCAGGAACTCGGGAATGCCGGAGTCAATGGCCAAGGTGCTTCGCCCAGCACTGGCAATCCGAATAGAGGTGGTAGATGATTCAAGCAAAAAGTACAGGTTTGAGGATGTTGGGAGTCTTGTTCCTGACATTCCTCTTCATCATTGGCGTCGGGTTTTCCGTGGGGGCCTTACTTGCGATGCCCCTGATTCGCTGGGCGATTCACCGTGTACTTTATTTTCCTGTTGCGCCATCTGAGCTGCTCAGTTTGTTGGCAGTGATCCTAGGCGTGACTGTTTTTGCAACGCTCGTCATGTGGTCGGCTGGACGGTCCAAGGGGCAGTGGTGAAACGAGGCCATGTAATCTGCGCCATCGCGCTGGCATGCATCGCGCTGGCAGCCTGCCGAACCGCGCCGTTGTATGAACCGAGTCGCCGAGCATTGGTGGCTGCAGAGGAGGACGAAGAGCGCACTGTCGTCGGTCATCCGGTGCCGGGCACCGCGATCGCTCAGCTGCATGCCGGAATGACCTACGCGCAGGCCGTCAAGATCATGGGCAAGCCGGATGCCGAGACGGTGAACAACACTGGCAAGGCCTGGATCCCTACATACAACGGGACGGACCGGTGGCGCCACTACCTCGCCTACAAGGGGCAGGGCGTATTGGTTTTCGCGGGCGCCGCAGGAGGGGAGATTGCCGAGATCTCCCGCACGAAGGCTTACACGCCTGATGTGCTGATTCAGATCGTCCACAACCCCAAAGACACCGGCCGGTTCTGACATTTCAATCGCAGCGTGCACGACGGATGTCCGTGCCAGCAGTAGTCATCAATCAAAAATTTTCCATGCGCATTTATTTCCTCACCGCTCTCGTTGCATTCGGTCTGCTATCAGGTTGCGCCCGATCTCCGGTCGTCCCTCAGCAGCAGGCCCCCGTTAAACGCGTCATGGTGGTCCCAGTGACGCCCATCGACAAGCTGCATACCGAAAACAAGGGCATCCCGCTCGGCGTGCTGTGGCAGTCCGTTGCAGACCGCATCAAGAGTTCGGACTTCAACGACCGCATGGAGGCGACTCGAAAAGACATGGGGCCGAAGCTCACTGCAGCGTTGGTTCGGCAGCTGGCAGCTCAGGGCTTTGAAGCGAAGGTCGTCGAAGGCGCTTCGAGCCGCTCGGCGGAATCTGCGATCGATGAAAGCAAGCTGCCTCCGACCGATGCGGTGCTGCGCATCTATCTCAACGAAGTCGGCATGTTCTCCGCCCGCTTCTCGAAAGACTATGTTCCGCGCGTCAATCTGAGTGCCTATCTGGTTCGAGGCGAAACGGAAGACAGCCTCTACAGCGAAACGCTTTACTACGGGGCTGATGCGACGAGCGAGAAGGCTTCGTGGAGCGTGCCGGCGAACCCTGAGCATCGTTGGTCGAGCTTCAGTGAATTGGTGGAGCGTCCGCAAGAGGTCGTTCAGAGCTATGACCATGCGGTCGATGCGCTGGCGACGAGGATTGCTCAGAACATTCGCGCACAGGTTGCGCCGAGCTCGGTCGCGGTGCGGCCGGCAATGCCTTGAGTCCAACGATTCGCGCGCCAGGTTGGCCGGCGCAGGCTGCGTACGGAATGACAACGATGGTCTTCGCCGTCTGAACTGCTACCCACCGACAGTCAGTGCCCGGCCCCACCGGCCGGCGCCACCATCCGCTGCAACAGCGGCTGCCGCGCCAGCACCGCATCCCGCGGCCCGTGGTCGACCACATGCCCGGCTTCCATCAGCACCACCGTATCGAAGCGCTCCAGCAGGCTCAGCCGGTGGATCGACGCCACCACGCAGGCATCGGGAAACGCACGGGCGATGCGCTCCAGCACGCGTGCTTCGGTGCCCGCGTCGAGCGCGCTGGTCGGTTCGTCGAGCAGCAGCAACGAGCTGCCCTGTGCGGCCAGCACGCCGCGCGCCAGGCACAGTCGCTGCCGCTGTCCGCCCGAAAGATTGAAGCCCCGCTCCGACACGGCGGTGTCGAGGTCGCCGTGGTTCGCCTTCAGCACTTCGTCGAAGGTGCTGGTGTGCAGCGCTGCCAGCAGCAGCGCGTCGTCGCGCGGCTGGCCGAAGGCGAGGTTCTCGCGCACGCTGGCTTCGAACAGTTCGGTCTCCTGCGGGATCAGCGTGGCAAGGCGGCGCAGTTGCGTCCAGTCGACGGGCTTTCCGTCGAGCGACAGGGCGCCGCTGTCCGGTGGATACAGCCCGGCCAGCACGCGCAGCAGGGTGCTCTTGCCGCCGCCGCTCGGCCCGACCAGCGCGACCCGCTCGCCCCGGCGCAGGCTCAGTTTCACGTCGTGCAGGCCGCTGCTGCGCTTCACGGGTTCGGAGGGCTCCGCTTGCGGCTCCCCGCGCGCCGCATAGCGCCATTGCAGCCCGTCGACATCGAGCCGGCGCCACACCGCCGATGCGTCGATGCGCTCGCGCTCCGGCACCTGCTCGGGCACGCTCGCGAGCACGTCGCCCGAGGGTGCCTGCCATATCGGCTCCGCGCTGCTGTAGTCGGTGTGCATGCGCGCGAAGAAGCTGAAGTTGGCGGCCACCGAGGTGACGACGCCGGCGGCCTGCTGCGCGTACTGGTAGATCATGAACACGGCCCCCAGCATCACGGCCTGCCCGGGTGCGCGTGCCTGCCACACGTACACCACGACCAGGCCCCAGGTCAGCGCCAGCCCCATCAGGTCGACCGCGAACCACTTGCCCTCATTGAGCACCACGGTGCGCTTCAGCGGCAGCGATATCGCTGCCATGCGCCTGCGCAGCAGCAGGCGTGAAGCCCCCTGCAGCCGCAGGCCGATGACGGTCGATGCATTGCCCAGGAAGTCGAGCAGCGCGGCCACGTACCGGCGGTCGGCGTCGTTCTCGGCGCGCGCCAGTTTCATCAGCGCGCGGTCGATGCGCACGATGACGAGGCCTATCAGCACATAGCCCGCGAGCGCGGTCATGCCGCTGGTGCGCGACAGCAGCGCCAGCGCGACCAGCGGCCCGACGAAGTTGACGGCGTTGGTGAGCCAGATGAACTGGTTCTGCGCAAAGTCCGACAGCGCGCGGCTGGCCTGGTGCACGCGGTGCTGCAGCTCGCCCGAGTGGTGGCCGTCGTGCCAGGCGAGCGGCGCGGCGGCGATGCGCGCATAGAGCTGGTCGGCCAGCGTCTCGCGCACCCGCATGCCCACGTTGCGCTCCAGAATGCGCCCCGGCCCGTGCAGCGCCCATGCACCCACGTACACGCCTGCCAGCGCGGCGATCCAGCGGCCGGCGCCGCTCAGCTCGCCGCGCTGCAGGGCATTGATGGCCTGCCCGGCAAGGTAGGGCAGCGCCAGTCGTATGAGCTGCGACACGGCGAGCAGCGCCGTGGCGCCCAGCAGCTGCGCACGCGCACCTGCTGCGAAGTGCCAGAGGGCCGCATAGAGCTCGCGGATCGCGTTGCCGGGGCTGTTGCTCTTCTTCGTGCCGGTGGTCGTGGTGGTCGCCTGCATGCGTTTTCAGTCAGTCGGTCGGTCAGTCAGTCAGCCCGCCTTGCGGAATGTGAGGTTGATGCGCTGCGCGCCCAGCAGCGGGTGGGGCGCTTCCTTGAGTGGCAGCACGCCGTGGTAGCGCAACCGGTCTTCGCCGCCCCAGACCACGACGTCGCCATGCACGAGCGGCACGCGCACGGCCTTGTCGCCGCGCGCGAGACCGCCGAACAGGAACACGGCCGCCATGCCGAGCGACACCGACACGATGGGCGCGCCGTAGTCATGCTCGTCCTTGTCCTGGTGCAGCGAAAGCCGCGCGCCGGGCGCATAGCGGTTGACGAGGCAGGCGTCGGGCACGAAGCCGTCGAAGCCGGCGGACCCGGCCGCCTCGCGCGCGAGCCGCATGAAGGGCTCCGGCATCGCGGGCCACGGCAGCCCGCTGCCGGGGTCGGTGGGGCTGTAGCGGTAGCCGCGCCGGTCGCTGGTCCAGCCCAGCGCGCCGCAGTTGGTCAGCGCCACGGACATGGTGAAGCCGCCCGGGGTGACGAGATGGCGGAACGGCGCGCGCTCTTCCACGGCGCGGATGGCGGGCAGCAGTTCGTCGACGAAGGGCAGCGCGAAGCCGGGCAGCACGAACGCGTCGGGGCCGAGCGGTTCGCGCGCTGGGCGGGGCGGGTCGTCGAACAGGGCGAGCGTCATGCACGACATTGTCGCCATCGCCGCGCCCCGCGCCTGCGGGCGGCGATGGCCGGGCCTCAGGCCGAGGCGCGCAGCGTCTTGGCGGCCGCCACCATGTTGGCCAGCGCGGGCAGCACTTCCGCCCACTGGCGCGTCTTCAGGCCGCAGTCCGGGTTGACCCACAGGCGCTCGGCGGGCACGCGCTCGGCGGCCTTCTTCATCAGTTGCACGATGTGCTCCTGGCTGGGAATGTTCGGCGAGTGGATGTCGTACACGCCCGGGCCGATCTCGTTGGGGTACTTGAAGTCGTCGAAGGCGTCGAGCAGCTCCATGTCGGAGCGAGAGGTCTCGATGGTGATCACGTCGGCGTCCATGTCCGCGATCGACGCGATGATGTCGTTGAACTCCGAATAGCACATGTGCGTGTGGATCTGGGTCTCGTCGCGCACGCCGTTGGCGGTGATGCGGAACGACTCCACCGCCCAGTCCAGGTACTCCTGCCATTGCGATTTGCGAAGCGGCAGGCCCTCGCGCAGCGCGGCTTCGTCGATCTGGATCACGCGCACGCCGCCTTTTTCCAGGTCGAGCACTTCCTGTCGGATGGCCAGCGCCAGCTGCTTGCACGACGCCGAGCGCGGCTGGTCGTCGCGCACGAAGGACCAGTTCAGGATGGTGACGGGGCCGGTCAGCATGCCCTTCATGGGCCGCTGCGTGAGCGACTGCGCGTACCGGGTCCACTCGAGCGTCATCGCCTTCGGGCGGCTGATGTCGCCGAACAGGATCGGCGGCTTCACGCAGCGCGAACCGTACGACTGCACCCAGCCGAACTGGCTGAAGGCATAGCCCTCGAGCTGCTCGCCGAAGTACTCGACCATGTCGTTGCGCTCGGCTTCGCCGTGCACCAGCACGTCCAGGTCGAGGGCTTCCTGCTCGCGCACGCTGCGGGCGATCTCGGCCTGCATCGCGGCCTTGTAGCCGGCGTCGTCCAGCCGGCCGGCCTTGTGCTCGCTGCGCGCATGGCGGATTTCCGCGGTCTGAGGGAACGAGCCGATGGTGGTGGTGGGAAACTTCGGCAGCTTCAGGAATGCGGCCTGCTTGGCGGCTCGATGGGCATAGGCGCCTTCGCGCTGGCCCAGTTGGCTGGAGAGCCCGGCAACCGCTGCCTGCACTACCGGGTTGTTGACGCGGGGCGACGCCCGGCGCGCGGCGAGGGCGGCGCTGTTGGCGGCGAAGGCGTCCTTCACGGCGTCGCGGCCGTCGCGCAGGGCGGTGGCCAGCACGCGCAGCTCCTCGAGCTTCTGCAGCGCGAAGGCGAGCCACGACTTGACCTCTGCGTCCAGCTTCTGTTCGCTGGCCAGGTCCACCGGCACATGCAGCAGCGAGCACGAGGGCGCGATCCACAGGCGGTCGCCCAGGCGCGCGGCCAGCGGTTCCAGCCAGTCGAGGATAGAGGCGAGGTCGCTCTTCCAGATGTTGCGGCCGTTGATGACGCCCAGCGACAGCACCTTGTGCGCGGGCAGCATGGTCAGCAGCGGAACGATGTCGTCGCGGCCGTTGACGGCGTCGACGTGCAGGCCGGCCACCGGCAGGTTGGCGGCCAGGTACTTGTTTTCCTGCAGCTGGCCGAAGTAGGTGGCGACGAGGATCTTGATGCGCGCGGCCTTGAGCTGGTGGTAGGCCGTGTTGAAGGCGTGCTGCCAGTCGGCGTCGAGTTCGGTGACCAGCAGGGGCTCGTCGATCTGCACCCATTCCACGCCTTGGGCGGCCAGTGTTTCGAGCAGCTCGGCATACACCTGCAGCAGGCGCGGCAGCAGCGCCAGCTTGTCGGAATCGTCCTTGGCCTTGCCGATGGACAGGTAGGTGACGGGGCCGACCAGCACCGGCTTGGTCTTCACGCCCTGGGCCCTGGCTTCGGCCAGTTGTTCCAGCAGGCGCGAGGCGTCGAGCCTGAATTCGGTCTGCGCGGTGAACTCGGGGACGATGTAGTGGTAGTTGGTGTCGAACCACTTGGTCATTTCGCCGGCGGCCACGCCGCCGCAGCAGCCGGCGTGGTCTTCCGCGCCCTGGGCCGAACGGCCGCGCGCCACGCGGAAGTAGTTGTCCAGCGCGTCGCCGTGGAAGCCGCGCACGCGCTCGGGCAGGTTGCCGAGCGTGAAGCTCATGTCCAGCACCTGGTCGTAGAAGGCGAAGTCGCCCACGGGCACCAGGTCGATGCCGGCCTGGTCGCTCCAGTGGCGCTGGCGAAGCTGGGCGCCGAGGGCCTTGAGCGCGTCGCGCGAGGACTCGCCCTTCCAGTAAGACTCCAGCGCGAACTTCAGTTCGCGCCTGGCGCCGATGCGGGGAAAGCCGAGGTTGTGAGTAGTGGTCATGGGGTAGCGGAAACGTCCGGCAGTCAGGAAAGGGCTGGATCGTAGGTTTGCCGACCTGTGAAGTAAAATGGTCTTATTTCACGTATCGATGAATTTCACTCATTAGTCATGCTGGAACGCGCCCATCTGTCGATCGTCCAGGAAGTGGACAAGCAAGGCTCGCTCACGGCCGCCGCCGAGGTGCTGCACCTCACCCAATCGGCCCTGAGCCATTCGATCCGCAAGCTCGAAGCCCAGCTCGGCACCGAGATCTGGCAGCGCGAAGGGCGCAGCCTGCGGCTGACCCAGGCGGGGCAGTACCTGCTGGCGGTCGCCAACAGGGTGCTGCCGCAACTGGACCTGGCCGAGGAGCGCCTGCGCCAGTTCGCCCAGGGCGAGCGCGGGTCGCTGCGCATCGGCATGGAATGCCATCCGTGCTACCAGTGGCTGCTGAAAGTGGCGTCGCCCTACCTGGCGAGCTGGCCCGACGTGGATGTCGACGTGAAGCAGAAATTCCAGTTCGGCGGCATCGGCGCGCTCTTCGGCTACGAGATCGACCTGCTGGTCACGCCAGACCCGCTCTACAAGCCGGGCCTGCACTACGAGCCGGTGTTCGACTACGAGCAGGTGCTGGTGGTCCCGCGCGGCCACGCCCTGGAAGGCGTGCCTTACGTGAAGCCCGAGCACCTGACGCAGGAAGTGCTGGTGACCTACCCGGTCGCCACCGACCGGCTGGACATCTACAACATGTTCCTCATGCCCGCCGGCGTGACGCCCAGGCGCCACAAGGCCATAGAAACCACCGACATCATGTTGCAGATGGTCGCCAGCGGCCGGGGCGTGGCGGCGCTGCCGCGCTGGCTGGTGGAGGAATATGCGGAAAAGATGGACATCGTGCCGGTGCGGCTCGGGCCTCGCGGCATCGCCAAGCAGATCTTCCTGGGCGCGCGCGAGGCGGACATCGAAGTCGACTACCTGAAGGCATTCGTCGAGCTGGCAAGGCAATCGCGCGAATTGCTCGAAAAAGGGAAAAACTCGCTGACTTGAGCCTGAAAGGACTTGAAAAGTAGTCCTTAGGGTTTCAATTCTTTGAACTGCGGAACAAAAGAGTTATGGTGTTTACATCATGGACACCGCCCGGCTCGACCTCCGTGTGCCAGCAGGCTGGAGCTGCTGGGTCGAGCTCATGCGCACGCCGCGCGGCACCTACGTCGGCTTCGCAGAGCTGAGCCAGAGCGGCATTCCGCGTTGCGCGCTGGTGATCACGCAGCAACTCTCATGGGACGCGGCCGTGGAGCGCGCCACGCTGCGGGCCGACCATTTCGTTCGGCAGTGGGGCGCGGCGCGGGGGCACTGAGCAGGCGTCGGCGACAGCGCCGCCGGGCGCGGGCGTGGTAGAAACCGCGAGCGTTTTCAACCCCCCACGTTCCGCTTCCGATGCCGCACTCTTTCCGCCGGGCTACCCCAATACCGCGCGCAAGGTGGCTGGCTTGGCTGCTGGCCGGCGTGACCATGCTGTTCCTGGCCGGCTGCGCGGGCCTGCCGGCCGACGTGCAGCGCAAGCCCTCCACGGCCATCGCGGACGGCGCGGACACCACGCTCGGGCGCCTCGTGCAGGCTGAGGCACCGCCCGGCGAGCCGCTGAGCGGCTTCCGCCTGCTGCCGATGCCGCAGTTCTCTCTGCATGCGCGCGTCGAACTCGCGCGCCGCGCCCAGCGCTCCATCGACGTGCAGTACTACCTGGTGCAGAACGACGAGACCGGGCGCTACCTGCTGCGCGCGCTGCGCGACGCTGCCGACCGGGGCGTGCGCGTGCGGCTGCTGGTGGACGACCTCTATACGGCCGGCGCCGATCCGCTCTTCACCAGCTTTGCCGCGCATCCGAATGTGGAGGTGCGGCTGTTCAACCCGTTCCCGGCGGGGCGGGACCGTCTGGGCACGCGCTGGGCCTGGTCGATCCTCGACTTCGACCGCGTGCATCGGCGCATGCACAACAAGCTCTACGTGGTGGACAACGTGGTCGGCGTCATGGGCGGGCGCAACATCGCCAACGAGTATTTCCTGCGCGACGGCGGCTCCAACTTCATCGACATCGACACGCTCGTGGCGGGCGCGGTGGTGCCCAGGCTGTCGTCGCTGTTCGACGTGTACTGGAACAGCCCGTACGTGTACCCGATCGAATCGCTGGTGCCCGCCACCGGCGAAACCCAGGCGCAACTGCGCGAGCGCTTCGACAGGCTCACCACCGGCCCGGCCCAGCTGCACCCCGAGGAGCCCGGTTCCACCGACCTGCTCGGCAACAACCCGCTGGCCAAGGACCTCGACGCCGGCGCGCTGAAGCTGGTGTGGGCGCGCGCCGAGGCCTATGCCGACGCGCCCGCCAAGGCCCTCGCGCCGACCGAGGAGGCGCGCGGCCTGCCGGCGGACGAATCGAGGGACAGCGTGCTCTACAACGTGCGCCGCTACATTCGCGGCGCCGAGAACGAGGTCCTGCAGACCACTCCCTACCTGATACCCGGGCGCGGCGGCATGGAGAGCATCCGCATCGTGCGCGGCAACGGCGTGAGCTACAGCATCGTCACCAACTCGCTGGCGGCCACCGACGAGTCGCTGGTGCACATCGGCTACCGCCGCTACCGGCCCGAGATGCTGCGCCTGGGCGTGGAGCTGTACGAGCTGAGCCCCAAGCGGGTGGAGCAGACCAAGCGCTTCGGCATGTACGGCTCGGCCAGCGGGCGGCTGCACGGCAAGTCGGCGGTGATCGACCGCAGGATCGTGTTCATCGGCTCGATGAACTTCGACCCGCGCTCGATGCTGCACAACACCGAAGTCGGCATCTTCATCTTCAGCCCGCAGATCGCGCAGCAACTCACCAGCCTGATCGGCTTCATCCGGCTGGACGGCGCCTACCAGTTGCAACTGGGGGCGACGGGTGCCATCGAGTGGGTGAGCCCGGCCTCGGGCGACGCGGCCGACACCATCCTGCACCAGGAGCCGGAGACGGACTTCTGGTCGCGCTGGAAGCTGGACCTGCTGGCGCCGCTGGTGCCGGAGAGCCTGCTCTAGCTGCCGCCGAGCCGCATCCTCAAAACAGAGGATGGTGGGTGGAAGGGGTCCACAGAAGAATCACACGGCTCGTAACGAGTTGATTCTTCTGTTTACTCCCTCTCACCTGAAACCATCCATGAAAACACCCTCCGTGGCCCCGGCCGCCTCCATCTCGTTCTTCAAGACGACGCGCTCCGCTTGCGCAGTGGCGCTCCTGATCTCGCTCGGTGCCTGCGGCGGGGGCCACGGAGGGTGTTTTCA